>NZ_JACVUB010000006.1:0-203818 GCF_016517475.1 Lactococcus sp. S47 | reverse complement strand
CACCTTCAAAGAGGTTCAAGGAAGCGCCACAGGTACTTTCACAGACCAAGCTCAAACAGTGACCTACATTTATACGAAGAACAATATACCGGTAAATCCTATATCTCCTCAAAGTTCTAGTCATTCAGCTAGTAGGATAAATAATACTACTACTTCAAATAGTTTGCCGCGAACGGGAGAAAAGCAAGGAATAACTGTGCTTATGTTTATCTTAGGTATTTCTCTTATTGGTGTTAGCCTGATATTAGCTTTCTATAAAAATGTTAAGAATAATTGAAAATATTAAATTATAAATTTAAATAATTTAGACATATGAATAATAGGAAAAAGAGCCACCAATTAATAGAGTGTAGCTCTTTTTTTTTAGACTTTTTAACCAAGCTAGTATTTAAAGTTTGAAATATACTATCATTGTTTATGATAATACTCTTTCATTACCAGTTGTTCCAATATTGAATTTTTGGTTGACTGGGCATATTCTAGTTCGTCAATTAATTCTTTCATGGATAAATTTTTTAAAAAGGAAACGCAAACGTCTTGCTCTATAACAAATCCACGGCTTATTTTTATTATTGACAAGATGTTTAATTTGAATAGTAGTTTTATAATCGTTATCTCTGAGCTTCAAAACAAGCTCTAATGCTTCAGGATTACTCAATCCTAAGACGTGATTTAAATAATTCAAAAGTCTGCTATGTAGTCCTTTAATGCTCATACCAGTTATACTTTTAATTTTGTCAAAAGAATAATTTCTAGTTAAAAGCATTTCTAATTTTGGAGTTGAACAGAACAAGAGTGAAGCGATAATATTTGCTTCATCCTCAAAAGGCATTAATTCGTCAGGATATACTCCTGAAAACTTTGAAGCAAAAATTTGTTTGTTATTACTCATATCATGAAAATATAAATGAGAAAGTTCATGCAAAATGGTGAAAAAAACTCTAGGTTTAGGCATAGTTTGATTAAGCATGATAACACTTCTACTATTTTTAGGAATAGTAACACCAGAAATTCTATTAACTAAATCTTTATTGAGAGTTTGATATTTGAAGTTTAGGACAATATCATTATACTTGATTGTTGAAGTTGGTTCTGATTCAAAAAAAACAAAAAGAATATTAAATTTATTTTCAAAATAATCTATTATGTCTGAAGGTGAAATTTTAGAAATAGATTTTTGAGTGTATTTTGAAACTTTATTAAGGAGACTATTCGCCATATCAAGGCATTTTGCAAAAGTAGTAGGACTAACAACTCTGTATTCAAACTTTTTCATAAAGATATAGATTATTTTTTCCAGTTTGAATCATCATTTAATAAGTCTTTAGCGATCTTCATCATATCTTTAAGAGATTTATTAAATTGAGCCTGTTCCTCTTCAGTCATATCTTCTGATTCAATACGAAAAGCACGTACAAGGTCGTTTTCTTGGTCAGTTAAACCTTCTTTACGATTTTCCGTACGTCCTAAAAGATAATCAACGCTGACATTAAAGTAATCTGCCAGTTCTAAAAGTCTATCTTGTGTAGGATTTGTTTTTCTATATATGAACGACTATGGAGATGCTAATTCTCCAAGTACAGTAGTAGATGAAGCTAAAAATGAGGAAGCTAGAAAAGATTTAGATAATTATACCTCTTATATGTATGCAAGTGATAAAGTCGTGATACTTCCTTCATTTACCGCAGGTATTCAAATGGTGTTTATACGGTCACAATTTTTCGTGACGAAAACCATTTATCAATTTGTAAATTTTGTCAATCAAGGCTTAAATGGTAATTCAATACTCAGCAATTGGAGAGCATCTGTTTTCCAAACTGCTCAAACAATTTACGGTAAGTTTATGAGTCCAGAGTTACTTCCGATAGTCGCTATGGGGCTGTTTTTGACACTTCTATATTATTTTTTAAATAAGCAAATGATGCAGGGAATTAGAAAAGTTCTTTTAATCATTGCTTTAAGTACATTTTTTGTTTATGGGGGAAATAGCCTAGTGACTAAAGTTCATGATGCAATGAATGATGTTACAACAAGTGTTGTTAAAACTATCTCAGTAGCAGGTGTTTCAGGAACTGATAAAAATGACTTATTTACGACAATGGTTAAAATTCCTTTCCTTTACCTTAATTTTGATAATGTCAAGATAGATAAAGACGGAAAAATAAATATTAAGCAGAGTGATATTGACCGTTTGCTTACTTCAGATGATGATAACGATTCGATTAAGAAAATACAAGAAGATTTAAAAGATAAACACTTAACCTTTAAAAAACTAGGGGATAAATTTTTAACAGCACTAGCAAGTGTATTTAATGCTTTATTGCTTGGGGCAATTTATTTATTCTTTTCTATTTTCTCATTCTTTATGGATTTCTTCTTCATCATTTTAGTGTTTATATTACCATTTGTAGCGATTGCATCATTTTTCCCTTGCTTTGAACAAACAATAATCAAATGGGGTAAAACAAGTTTTGGTGTGCTGATTTTATCAGGTTTAGGGGTATTTGGAACAGCTCTCATTGGTCTATTTGACGGAATTGTTAGTCTAGCACTAAGTTCTCTTTTAGGAAGTAATTATTTTTTTATAAACCCTAGTAAAGATTGGACTTTATATTTTTGTTTATATTAAACGTAAACAAATTATACGTATTTTCTCATCTCATCACATGGGGCAAGGAAAATTCACTGGTCGTATGGATAACATGTTATCAAATGCAAAGGCAAAAGCAATGGGAACGTTGAAAGCTCCTGTTTTAGCAGGGGTAACTGGTGGAGTAACCGCAGGCATGCTTGCAGGTAAATTTGCGAAAGATAAAGTTACAGCAGGTACTGGTTCGCTTAGACATGGTTGGGATAACCAACGTTACAATAAAACCTTAGACAAATTGCAAAAAAAGGGTTCTGATTCTGAAAAGGGTCAAAAACTTAATCAACGTGAGCAAAAGTTGAGAGAAAAAATGAATAAACGTCAAGGTAAATTCAATCAGTCAGAAAATACAAAGCGTTCTAAATTCCGCGAAGCGTTTGATAAACAACGTTTGCGTAAAAATACTGAAGCATATAATAATCTTCAAAATAAACGCAACGGTAAACGTGAAGGAATAAAAAACATGTATGATGCAACTAATGCTAGAGCAGAGGAATTTCTTAAAAATAATCCTAGTTCAGCCAATGATAAAAAATCAAAAAGTGAAACATTGGATAAAGTTGACCTAATGATGAAAAATAAATCAAAATCAGCTGACACCATTAAACCATCAATTAATAAAAATGTGATTAATGAAGGCAATAAGAATAATTCCAGTGCATCACCAATAATTGCTGAAAATGCAGGGAAACCAAAAGTTTTACATGGTAAAAATATGCCTGAAGGTATAAAAAAACCACAACAAAAGAAAAAAAGAGTCGTGGGAAAAGGACAATGACAATCCATTTACTCAAAAAATACCAGATAATCCATTTGTGATTAAGTAATAGAGAGGGGAAAAATGAAAAAGGTGATTAAACGGAAGGTTATATTAGTTAGCCTTCCTTTTTTATTGCTTTTATTGCCAATTCTAGCTTTCTTTGCTCTATTTGTAGGTTCAAGTGATTCATCTTCAGATACAAATATTAATGTTAATACTTCACAGCAACAAGTCGCAAAAACGATTTGGGATAGAGTTCTAAAAGAAGGTGGAACGAAAGAAGGGGCGGCTGCTTTACTTGGTAATAATCAAGCAGAAAGTGAACTTCAACCTTCAATTATTCAATCTAATGCAACCTATAATGAAGTAAAAGCAATGGATACCACTTTAGGGGGTTATGCTTTCGGTTTGGCTCAATGGGATAGTGGCAGGCGAGTAAATTTGCTTAACTATGCGAAAAGTCAGAAGAAATCTTGGACAGATACTAATCTTCAAGTCAAGTTCATGTTTGAGCAAGACGGTACAGATTCAACTTTACTTAAAAAATTAGTCAAGGGAACTAATGTTAAGCAAACAACTGAAGATATTATGCGAAAGTGGGAACGTGCAGGGGCGGTTGATAGCCTTTCAAAACGTCAAGGATTTGCGGAATATTGGTACACGTTCATGACAACTGGTGGTGATAGTGGAACGGGTGGCGGTTCAGGAATTACTCCAGATATACCTTCAGGCTGGACTTTAGATAAACAAATTAATACAAGCGGTTATCTTGCGACAAGTTATGAGTATAAACAATGTACTTGGTTCACATGGAATCGAGCAAAAGATTTCGGTATTACTTTTGGAATGTATATGGGAAATGGAGCTGATTGGCAAAAACAAGCAGGTTATACAGTGACCACTACTCCAACACTCCATAGTGCGGTTAGCTTTAGTGGGGGTGAAACAGTAGGCGGTCAATGGACTGCTGACCCACAATACGGTCACGTGGCTTTTGTGGAAGGAATACATTCAGACGGTTCAGTCTTGATTTCACAGTCAGGAACTGGTTTTAGCACAGTTTATACTTTCCAAGTTTTAATAAAAGCGCAAGCTAGTCAATTACATTACGTAATAGGAAAATAATAAACAGAAAAGAGAAGAATATGGAAACACCAAAAATTTATGTTGTAAATTTAAACAGTTATAACAATGGAAGAACAAGGGGTAAGTGGTATGAATTAACTGTTGATTTTTCAAGAATTAAATCAGATTTACTTTTAGATGTAGAGCATGGGGAAGAATATGCAATACATGACTTTGAAAATTTTTACGGCTACAAAGTTGGCGAGTATTCATCAATTCAAGAACTAAATGAGTATGCGGAAAAATTAGAGGAAATTTCTGATATAGTTCATTTAAAAGATTTTCTTGAAATTTATAGTATTGATGATATTATCGATAATAAAGATGATTTGGACTTTGTAGAAGCAGAAAATGATGAAGGTTTGGCACAAGAATTAATCGAGCAAATGGGCGGTTTAGAAGTTCTAAGTGTAGAAACGTTACAAAGATATTTTAACTTCGGTGCTTATGGTCGAGATTTAGCAATTGGTGATTATTCAAAAACAAGTCATGGATATATTAGAGATATTTAAAGGTTAAGTAAAAGAGCAAGAGGAATCTTGCTCTTTGTTTACTGGAGGAAAAAATGGAAGAAAATTATAAAGATAAACGAGGAATTTCAGAATTATTTGATGTACCTATAAAAACACTTAATAATGATTTAACAGAAATGAGACGGACAGAGTTTAATGTTTATATATTACGACCCAGTCATAAACGTGTCTATATAAATGTCGAGGGGTATAAATCTTTTTTAGAGTATAAGCAAAAGTTAAGAGAAAGTACAATTTGAAAAAAAGATAAAAGTAATATGCAGATATGATATAATATAAGTGCTGTATAGCTTTCTTTTATCTTTGGTAAAAGGAGGAAATATGTTTTATAAGCAACTTGATAGTGGAAAATATAGATATTTTGAAAAATATTTCGATGAAAAGAGAAATAAATGGCGACAAGTAACGGTCACTTTAAAATCAAAATCAAGGGTTGCTCAATCAGAAGCTAAAAATAGATTAGCAAGAAAAATTGAACAATCAAAAAAAGTACCAACTGCTAACGAGCTTCAGGAACAAATCGTTCAAAATAAGACTGTACAAGAAATTTATGAAGAGTGGGTTGTAATTAGAAAACAAGACGTTAAGCCAGCAAGCTTTGTAGCGGAGCAAATTTCTTTAAGAGGATTTATCGAAAAATTTTCAAAATATAAAGTCTCAAAAGTAACGAGTGCAGATATACAAAGCTATTTGATGGAATTAGATATTGCAAATTCAACAAGAAAAAATCGTAGAATTTACATTAGAATTTTGTTCAGATATGCTGAAAATATCGGGTATATTGATTCAAACCCAGCTGACAAAGTAGTATTACCTAAAGTAAGGTTAGAAATTGAAACATTAGAACGGGCAAATGAAAAATTTTTAAGTAAAGAAGAAATGAGTTCTGTTTTGATATTTTGTAAATCTTATAAAAAAGATATAAGATACACTCTAGCTATGGAATTTATTTTTCTAACAGGATGTAGATTCGGTGAATTTGCTTCTATTCGTTATCAAGATATTGATTTTAAAAATAAGTTACTAAGAATTGACCATACTTTAGAATATCGTGTTGGAAAATATGATGATCGAGTTATTCAAACACCTAAAACAATAGGCTCAATCCGCACGATTAGTTTAAGTAATCGTTGCTTGGAAATTATTGATTATTTCCAAAAAAACTGTTTAGATGATAAGTTTGTTTTTGTAAATGCGGTTGGTGGGATTTTCAGACAACCTGTATTTTATAAGTTTATTTGTGATAATTGTCAAAAAGTATTAGGGAGTGAAAGAAAATATGGTATTCATTTATTGAGACATTCTCATGTATCATTACTCGTGGAACTTGGAGTTCCAATTAAAGCAATTATGGAACGGGTTGGTCATAGAGACGAGTCAATTACTCTGAGGATTTATTCTCATATAAGTGGTACAATAAAAAATGAAATTAGTCAAAAGTTGAACCAAATTAATCTCTAAAATAACTAACCAAGAAACTAACCAAGAATTAACCAAAGCAAAAAGAATCATGAGGAAGATTAGGGAATATCAATTTTTGAAATTCTTCTAAAAACTATTGTTAGAGACTTTTGAGGAAGAATAAGGAAGTATAAATAAAAAGATAATGGAAATTTTTGATACACATACTCATCTAAATACTAGTGAATTTGAAGGACGAATTCAAGATGAATTAGTCCAAGCTCAAACATTTGGAGTGACAAGAATTAATAATGTTGGAAGTAATTATGAATTAAATGATGCAGCACTTTTGTTGGCTGAGAAATTTGAAGAATGCTACGCAACAATTGGCTGGCATCCTGATGATGCTGCTGAATTTGATGACCAAGCTGAAAATTATTTACTGACCAAGCTGTCAGCAAAAAAAGTTATTGCTCTTGGAGAAATTGGTTTGGATTATCACTGGATGGTCCGTCCGAAAGAAGAACAAGAACGAGTTTTTAGAAGACAAATTCAGATTTCTAAGGAAATGAGTCTGCCTTTTCAAGTTCATACACGTGATGCTCTTGATGATACTTATGAAATTATTAAATCAGAAGGTGTTGGTCCTGCTGGTGCGATTATGCATTCGTTTTCTGGGACAGCCGATGAGGCGTTGAAATTTGTAGAGCTTGGAATGATGATTTCTTTTTCAGGCGTGGTCACTTTTAAGAAAGCTCTTGATGTTCAGGAGGCTGCGGCTACAGTTCCCTTGGATAAAATTTTAGTGGAAACTGATGCGCCTTATTTAACACCAATGCCATATCGTGGAAAAGAAAATAGACCAGCTTACACAAAATTTATTGTTGAGAAAATTGCTGAATTACGTGAAATTTCTGCTGATGAAGTGGCTAAAGCGACAACAGAAAATGCCTTGAGGATTTTTGGCTTGAAAAAATAAATTCGTATTTATTTTGATTTGGATAGGAGCTATTTTTATGAAAATTATGATTATTGGTAGTTCAGGAAGTGGTAAATCAACTTTTGCAAGAGAACTAGGAAAAATTACAAGTTATCCTATTTTGCATTTAGATAAGGTTTTTCATAAATATCCAAGTGAAATTGCCAGAGAAAAGTTACGTGAGGCGACAAGAATTTTTATTTTCCAAAATGAAAATGTGATTATTGATGGAAATTACGGTTCAACTTTAGATGAGCGATTACCTTTTGCTGATGAAGTAATCTGGTTGAAGACGCCCCGTTTAAAAACAACGTTTCGGGTGATTAAGCGCTCGATTAAGAGTCGTGTTTTTGGTAAAAATCGTCCAGATATTGCTGAAGAGTTTAAAGAAAAATGGGATAAAGAATATCTGGAATTTTTAAAATTTGTTTGGACCTTTCCTGAAAAAGAGTTTCCACAGATTGAGCAAAAAATAAAAGAATTTAATGTTGAAAGTAAAGTGATTATCCTTAAAAATCGAAAAGATAAAGAGAAATATTTAGCAAATTATGGTAGAAAAGCAAAAAATTAATGAAGTAATTGTGGTAGAGGGACGAGATGACACAGCGAATCTTAAGCGTTATTTTGACTGTGAGACCTATGAAACAGGAGGCTCATCTATTGATGACAGAGATTTAGAACGACTAAAGAGGTTAGAAGATAAGCGAGGAATTATTGTTTTTACTGATCCAGATTTCCAAGGAGAACGAATTCGTAAAATCATAATGCAAGCCGTTCCAAATGCTAAACATGCTTTTTTAAATCGCGATGAGGCAAGACCTAAAGGAAAAGGTTCTTTAGGAGTTGAGCATGCAAATTTTGAAGCACTGAATCAGGCTTTGGCAGAAGTATTTGGTGGAGAAAAAGTTACTGATGAATTTGGAAGTGCTAAAACGCAAGGACCATCCTCTGACAGAAGTTCTGTCAGTAAAAAAGAATTACTGACAGAACTGACACAAACTGATTTAATGAGCTTTGGCTTAGTTATGGCCGCTGACAGTAGAAAACGTCGAGAATTTCTTTGTGAGCAACTCAGAATTGGTTATGCGAATGGAAAACAAATTAAGAAACGACTTAACATGTTTAAAATTACAAAAGAACAAATTGAAAATGTAATGAAGAATTACTGACAGAAGATAAATGTCGCTGATATAATACATCAATGGTTTCTGTCAGTAAAATTTACTGACAAAAACTGAATATCAGTTTTAAAATACATAAAAAGTAAAAGAAAGAAAAAATGACAGAAAACAACATAGACCGCATTTCCAATATTATCCGTACTCAGGACATTTTACGTCGCCATGATTTTAATTTTAAGAAAAAATTTGGACAAAATTTCCTGACAGACCATAATATTCTGACAAAAATTACTCAAACTGCTGAACTTTCAAAAGAAGTAAATGTCATTGAAATTGGCCCAGGTATTGGTTCTTTGACCCAATATCTATTGGAAGAAGCAGCTGAAGTGATGGCTTTTGAAATTGACAAATCTTTGATTCCAATTTTAGAAGAAACGATGGCACCTTACGATAATTTTACCTTGGTTTCGGCTGATATTTTGAAAGTTGATTTACTTTCGGAAATTCAAAAATTTAAAAATCCAAATTTACCAATCAAAGTGGTTGCAAATTTACCTTATTACATCACAACACCGATTTTGATGCATTTGATTGAAAGCAAAATTCCATTTTCAGAATTTGTGGTGATGATGCAAAAAGAAGTGGCAGACCGAATTGCTGCAAGTCCTAAAACTAAAGCTTACGGCTCATTATCAATTGCTGTTCAATATTATATGGAAGCAAGTGTAGCCTTTATCGTACCTCGAACGGTCTTTATTCCAGCACCAAATGTTGATTCAGCTATTTTAAAAATGGTTCGTCGTGAAGCACCATTGGTTGAAGTAGAAGATGATGAATGGTTCTTTAAAACGATGCACAGCAGTTTTGTACATCGTCGTAAAACATTGATGAATAATTTACAAGCAGCTTTTGGTAAAGAAAGTAAACCTGAAATTGAAAAATTATTGGCACAAGCAGAAATATCGCCAACAATTCGTGGTGAAGCCTTATCTATTGAAGAATTTGCTAAATTAGCTGATGCCCTACTTCCGCTTAAAAAATAAATTAAAAGGAAACGTTAACTCATGTTAGCGTTTTTGTGTTATCATGTAAGAAAATGAAGAAATATTTTAAAGTTTAATTCTTAATTTAAAGGAGAATAAAATGAGAATTGAAAAATTAAAAGCAAAAATGCTGACAGAAAATATTGATAGTTTATTGATTACTGATATGAAGAATATCTTTTATCTGACAGGATTTTCTGGAACCGCGGGCACAGTTTTTTTGACAGCGAAGCGAAATATTTTTATGACAGACAGCCGTTATAGTGAAATGGCGCGTGGATTGATTAGTGATTTTGAAATTATTGAAACAAGAGATCCAATAAGTTTACTGACAGACCTGTCAGCAAGTGAATCAATTAAAAATGTAGCTTTTGAAGAAACAGTTGACTATGCTTTCTTTAAAAAACTTTCTGAAGCGACTCCAGGATTAGAACTTTTAGCCACAAGTAATTTTGTTTTGGAATTGCGCCAATTTAAAGATGACACAGAGATTGATTTGATAAAAAAAGCCTGTGCAATTGCTGATGAAGCGTTTATGTCAGCTTTAAAATTCATTGAGCCGGGCCGAACTGAAATTGAAGTTGCTAATTTTCTTGATTTCAAAATGCGTGATTTAGAGGCGAGCGGAATTTCCTTTGAAACCATTGTTGCCTCAGGCAAGAGAAGTAGCTTGCCTCATGGCGTTGCGACCAGTAAAATGATTCAATTTGGTGATCCAGTGACCATTGATTTTGGTTGTTATTATGAACATTATGCTAGCGATATGACCAGAACAATTTTTGTGGGTTCTGTAGATGACAAGATGCGAACAATTTATGAAACCGTGCGTAAGGCTAATGAAACACTTATCAAAGAAGTCAAAGCGGGAATGACTTATGCCGAATATGATAAGGTTCCGCGTACCATCATTGAAGAAGCCAATTTTGGTCAGTATTTTACGCATGGAATTGGACATGGACTTGGTTTAGATGTTCATGAAATTCCTTATTTTAATCAATCAATGACAGAAAATCACTTGGAAGCTGGGATGGTTATTACAGATGAGCCAGGAATTTATATTCCTGAATTTGGTGGAGTCAGAATTGAAGATGACTTATTAGTGACAGAAAATGGCTGTGAAGTCTTAACAAAAGCCCCAAAAGAGCTTATCGTTATTTGAAAAAAGCAATAACTTGTGATAAAATAAGATGTTAAATCCTGTCATTTCACTTCTTTTGTGTACAGAAAAATTGCTGACAAAAGAAAAATGACAGAATATCTAAATTTATAAATACTAGGAGAAACATAAACATGGTTTTAGCAAAAGACCTTAAATCAGGCATGACATTTTTGAATGGGGAAAAACTTCTCCGCGTTATGGAAGCAAGTCATCACAAACCAGGTAAAGGGAATACAATCATGCGTATGAAACTTAAAGACGTACGCTCAGGTTCAACTTTTGATGATACTTACCGTCCTGAAGATAAGTTTGAACAAGCTGTTATTGAAACTGTAACAGCACAATACCTCTACTCAATGGATGGTATTGCTAATTTCATGAACAATGAAACTTACGAACAATATGAAATTCCAGTAGAACAAGTTAAAGATGAACTTCTTTACGTTCTTGAAAATACAGATGTTAAAATTCAATTTTACGGTACAGAAGTAATTGGTATTCAACTTCCAACAACAGTTGTTCTTGAAGTTACTGAAACACAACCATCTATTAAAGGTGCAACAGTAACAGGTTCTGGTAAACCAGCAACTATGGAAACTGGTCTTGTTGTTAACGTTCCTGATTTCGTTGAAGCTGGAACAAAACTTGAAATCAACACACAAACAGGTGAATACTTGAAACGTGCTTAATTAAGTACGATTACTGAAAAAAGTTACTGACAGCCTTTCGTCAGTAACTTTATGAAGTTTAAAGACTTCGTCAGTAAAGAAAATTCATTTTGTAAGTGAAATTTTTCCAATTGGAAAAATTTGCAAAGACAAAAGGAGAAATCAAAATGGCAGAAAAAACTGTACATTCTGAAGAACTTGGGGATATCGTCATTGCCCCTGAAGTTCTTGAAGTAATTATCGGTATTACAACAGCCAAAATCGATGGGGTACACGCCCTTCGTAACAAACGTTTTTCAGACCGCCTTGGTAAGAAAAATGAAGGCCGTGGTGTTTATATTGACTCAAAAGATGATAAAGTAGCTGTTGATATCTATGTGTACCTTACTTACGGTGTAAGCCTACCAGCCGTTGCTACAAAAATCCAAAAAGAAGTGAAAGAAGCAGTTGCCCAAGCTACTGAGATTATTGTTGATGAAGTCAATATCCACGTTGTCGGAATTATGACTGAAAAACAACCAAAACCAGCGCTTGAAGACTTGTTTGATGAGGGATTTTTTGATGCCTAAGACGCTCACTCAACACCAGATTCGTCAACGAGCGGTCCAGGTCTTATTTTCTTATGCTGTCCAAAAAGAAATGGCAACAAATGTTATAAGCTCTTTTAGAGAAAACGTTGAAAAATTAGAAGAAGAACTTTCTCAAACTGTTCGTTTTGACGTTGATTTTCGTGATGAACGAATTACTGTTCGTAAATTTCCAAAAGGACTTTCTCAACCTTTAGAAGCCATTTATGAAATTTATGAAATTCTTGGACTTAAAGATATCGAGAAAACAACGGTTGCTAAAGCTCTTGCTTTCATGCGAGATTTTGGTGGTTACGCTAAGAAAATGAATGAATATGAAGCAACAAATTTATTTGTTGGTGTCATGGCAAATTTGAAATTGATTCGTTTGTTCCAAATTGAACTTGATGAAGAACCTGTTGCGCCAAAAGTTCTAGAATTTTTCAAAAATCTTCCAGAAAATGCGACAGCTGAACAATCTCTTGAAACTTTCCAAAAAACCTTCTCATTCCTTCATGAAAATGTTCTTGAAAAATATACAAGTGATTTATTCACTCCAAGTACTTTAAAAGAAGAACTTGATGAACAATTAGCACAAGCAGAAAATAATGCTCAATCACAATTGTCAGAGCTTTTGAAAAATACAAAACGCTTTGTTCTCAATTATGACAATGATCGTCCAGAAGATCTTGAAGCTCCTGAATACTTTACACAACTTGTTGATGGAGTTTTAGATAAAAAAGAAGATTTGGAAGCAAATATTTCTAAATATTTGGCAAAAACTTGGTCATTTTCACGTTTGACTCTTGTTGAACAAGCAATCCTTCAAGTTTCTAGTTATGAAATATTATATACAGAAACACCTGATGTTGTTGCGGTCAATGAAGCAGTTGAGCTTTCAAAAGACTTTAGTGATGAAAAATCAAGCCGATTCATTAATGGTGTATTAACTAACTTCTTAAAATAAAATTAATAAAAAAGTTACCGATAATTTTATCTGTAGCTTTTTTTTATTACGTTTTTCTAGCTTTTGTAATTAATGAGTTATCTTATTTAACATTACTTATTAATTTTCTGAAAAATCACACTAAATATTGGTATATTTTTTTTAAAAGATATATAATAAAAGAAAACGTTTTCTTTTGCGATTCTACACTATTTTTAGAGAATTAAGGAGTAAAAATGCTCACCAATAATTTTTCAATTGAACCTTACGGAAAAAAAGCTTACCATACAGGGATAGCAGTTCCAGTTTTTTCACTAAGAACTGAAAACTCAAGTGGGGTAGGGCAATTTTCAGATTTGAAAGAGTTAGCCGATTTTGCCCACCGTTCTGGGATGGACATCATTCAATTATTACCAATTAATGATACCAGTACTTTTATGGACTGGCGTGATTCATATCCTTATCGTGCCATTTCTGTTTTTGCATTGCATCCAATTTATTTAGATATTCATATCTTTTGGGATTCTTACACAAAAATTCAACAAGAAAAGCTTCTCATCGCGGAATTAGAATTAAATGCTTTAGAAAAAATAGATTATGAAAAAGCATTAGCCTTAAAATGGGAATATGCTGAAATTATTTATCAAAACTCAGCTCATAAATTTAAAGCAAGCAAAGATTATCAGCAATTTTATCAGCAAAACGAGGATTGGTTAAAGGCTTATGCGGCATTTTTGTATTTAAGAGATATCAATCAAAGTGCTAATTTTATGAATTGGGGAAAGTATGCCACTTATAGTGAAGATTTCTTTGAAAAGTTAACTTCAGAAAGTAATCAATTGGATTTATATATCTTTGTGCAGTACCTTTTGCATTATCAACTTTCAGAAGCCGTTGACTATTGTCATCAATTAGGAATTGCACTAAAAGGAGATATCGCAATTGGAATTGCTCATGATTCCGTAGACGCTTGGACTCATCCAGAACTTTTTCATCTTGATAAACAAGCTGGCGCTCCTCCTGATATTTTTGCTGTAAATGGACAAAATTGGGGCTTTCCAACCTACAATTGGAAAAAAATGGCCGAAGATGGTTATGCATGGTGGAAAAAACGGTTAACAGCCATGTCTAATTATTTTGATGCTTATCGGCTGGACCATATTCTTGGTTTCTTTAGAATATGGCAGATGCCAGAGGATTCCGTAAGAGGTTTATTGGGCCAATTTTCACCAGCTATTGCCTTGTCAGCAGAAGAAATTGAAAATAACTATGGTATTCCATTAAGGCAATGGGGCCTCGAGCGGTTTATTAATCCTTTCATCAAGGATTGGGTAATTGATGAAATTTTTGGCCGAGATAATCGAGATTGGATTATTCAAACATTTCTGGATTATATAGGTAATGGAAATTATACATTTCAAAATGAGTATAATAACCAGAAAAAAGTAGAAAAAGCTCAATTAGAAGATTGGGTGCGAGAAGGACTTTATAAATTACATGAAAATATAATATTATTAAAAGATGATGAGAATCCAGAGAAATATCATCCACGTATTTCTTTAATGCAAACAATTAGCTTTCGAGAATTTGGTGATGACTATAAAGGACGGCTTGAAAAACTTTATAATGACTATTTTTATGGAAGGAATTATGAATTTTGGAAAGAAAAGGCCTATGAAAAATTACCAGTTTTAAAAGATGCTACGAATATGTTAGCTTGTGGTGAAGATTTAGGAATGGTTCCCGCCAATGTACCAGATGTCATGAATCATCTTAATATTCTACGTTTGATAATTGAGAGAATGCCTTCAGATAATCGATTTGTCAGTCCTTTAAACGAAGTTCCCTATTTATCGGTCCTAACGACTTCAAGTCACGATACAAGTCCACTAAGAGCTTGGTGGGAAGAAAATCATGAGGAAATTCAACGTTACTACAATGAAGTCATGGGTTGGTATGGCGAAGCTCCTTATTATGCAAGTGCAGAAATTATCCAAGAGATAGTTAAAAGACATTTAAACTCCAATGCGATGATGGTTATCTTACCTATTCAAGATTGGTTAGCAATGAGTGAACAATTGCGAAAAGAAGATGCAAAATCCGAACAAATTAATATTCCAGCAAATCCATACCATTACTGGAATTACCGATTGCATTGTCAACTTGAAACATTGATTGATAATCAGGATTGGACTGAATTTTTAAAGAAATTTATCAAAGAAAGTAAAAGAGCCTATTAAATTTCAAAGTAAATCATTTTGAATTAGAAAGTATAAATTATAAAATAATAATAAATATGTAAAAAAACAAAAATTTTGTGAAAAAATGGAGGTTTCATTATGGCAATTGAAATGCTTGGTCTTATTCTTGCTGGTGGTCAAGGGACGCGTTTAGGTAAATTGACAAAAGATGTTGCAAAACCTGCTGTTCCTTTTGGAGGTCGTTATCGTATCATTGATTTTGCCTTATCAAATTGTGCAAATTCCAATGTAAAAAATGTTGGCGTCATTACTCAGTATCAACCTTTAACTCTAAATGCTCATATTGGAAATGGAGCACCATGGGGGTTAAATGGAATCAATAGTGGAGTCACTATTCTCCAACCCTATTCTTCACAAGAAGGTTCTAAATGGTTTGAAGGAACCTCTCACGCTGTTTATCAAAATATCTCTTATATTGACCAGCAAAATCCAGAATATGTTCTCATTCTCTCGGGAGATCATATTTATAAAATGGATTATGAAGCCATGTTAGAAAGCCACAAAGAACGTGAAGCTAGTTTAACAGTTTCGGTAATGGAAGTTCCGCTTGAAGAAGCAAGCCGTTTTGGAATCATGAACACCGATGATAATGAGCGAATTATTGAATTTGAAGAAAAACCTAAAGAACCAAAATCAAATCTTGCTTCAATGGGAATCTATATTTTCAATTGGAAAAGGCTTCGCGAAGTTCTTGTGAATGGTTACTCGAAAGGAAATCCAATGGAAGATTTCGGTGGAGATGTTATCCCGGCTTATATTGAAGCTGGGGAAAATGTGTTCGCTTACCGCTTTAAGGGATATTGGAAAGACGTTGGAACCATTGATTCTCTTCATCAATCCAGTATGGAATTTCTTGATTTAAATAATGAACTAAATATTACAGATAAATCTTGGCGGATTTATTCACATAATGATATTTCAGCTCCACAGTTTATCACAGAAAAATCCAATGTAAAAAATGCACTTGTTGGTGATGGCTGTTACGTTGATGGAACAGTTGTTCATTCAATCCTTTCACAGAATGTCCATGTTCAAGAAGGAACAGTGATTGAGGACAGTTTCATTATGTCTGGGACATTTATTGGGGAAAACGTTACAATCAAAAATGCAATCATTGGTGAAAATGCAAAAATTGGTGATAATGTAGAAATAATCGGTGAAAATGAAGTCGCAGTGATTGGCCACGGAGAAATTAAAGGAGAAAATAAAAATGAACAATAGTAATAAAATGGCAGCAATCCTCTCAAATATTTCTTCAAGCAAACACTTAAGCCCCTTAACAGAGGTTCGTCCGATTGCTACTCTTCCTTTTGATTGTAAATATCGTTTGATTGATTTTCCATTGTCATCATTATCAAATGCCCATGTAGATAATATTTTTATGACCTTTAATGAAGGAGAAACGCAATCTGTTTTTGACCATCTAGGTTCAGGTGGCGAATGGGGCTTGGATGGCTTTAATAGTCGTTACTTTGTCTATATTCAACAAGATTTTGACCGTTTAAGGGAACAAGGTAAGGATTATTTTGCTCAACAGTTAAATTTTTTGCGTAAATCTAAAGCACCATATACAGTTCTTTTGGGCAGTAAATTTATTTGTAATGTCGATTTAACGGCTGTTCTTAAAATACATAAATTGGCAGGTAAGGAAATAACCACCGTTTATAAAAAAGTTTCTCCAGATTTAGCAAGTGAGTATGATACTATTCTTCGTTTTGATGAATCAGGGAAAATGAGTAACTGTTATGTTAATCAATTAGAAAATCCCCAAGAAAAAGAAGCTCTTTGTTTGAATCTCTTTATCGTGAACACCGATTGGTTGATTAATTTTATAAAAGAGATGCAAGATATAGGAGAATTGACTTCAATTGCCCGTCTCATTCGTGTTTATATGAAGAACTATGATGTGAATACTTATGAATACACAGGTTATATGAGTAATATCACTAATATTAAGTCATTTTATGATGCCAATATGGTCATGCTCGACCCCCAAAATTTTACCTCTCTTTTATATAGTAGCCAACCTGTTTATACTAAGATTAAGAATGAAGTTCCCACTTATTTTTCTGAGAATAGTAAAGTGGAGAATAGTCAATTAGGTTCTGGTTGTATTATCAATGGTAAAGTAAAAAATTCTCTCATTTCTCGTGGAGTTAAGATTCAAGATGATGCCTTAATTGAAGAATCATTAGTTTTTACCAACTCTGAAGTTAAAAGTGGCGCTCAAGTTAAATTTGCCATCATTGATAAAGGAGTGGTTGTCGAAAATAATGTCAAAATTATTGGTAGTTCAGAAAAACCAGTAGTGATTCCTAAAGGAACAGTTGTTACCGCAGATATCTTATAGAAGACAAATGACGCTGATAATATTTATCGGCGTTCTTGAATAAAATTCAAAAAAAGAATTATATTTTAAAGAGGAAATGAAAGAGAGAAAAATGAAAGTTTTATTTGCATCAAGTGAATGTGCCCCCTTTTTTAAGACGGGAGGACTTGGAGATGTAGCTGGAGCACTGCCCAAAGAATTGGCTAAAAAAAGTGAGATAGATTCAGTTGCTGTGATCCTTCCTTATTTTAAGAATGAAATGAAAGAAGAATATCGTTCACTTTTAAAAGATGAATTTTATGATTTTGTTGATGTTGGTTGGCGACACGAATATGTTGGAGTTAAAAGTCTAGAAAAAGAGGGTGTGAAGTATTATTTTCTAGATAATGAACATTATTTTGGTAGGGGACAACTCTATGGTTATGGCGATGATGGAGAGCGCTTTGCCTTTTTTGACTTGGCTCTTTGCCAACTCTTAGAAAAGTTAGATTTCATTCCAGATGTTTTGCATGTCAATGATTGGCAGACTGCAATGGTTCCCTTTTTACTTAAAGAAAAATACAACTGTATTAAGGCCTATGAAAAAATTAAAACAGTACTGACCATTCATAATATTGAATTTCAAGGCTTGATGCATGGAGATGCTTTAAGTGAGCTTTTTGGTATGGGAATGGAGCGCTATTTTGAAGGAGTGGTCCGTCATAATGGTATGCTAAATATGTTAAAAACAGGAATTTTATATGCGGATCGGGTTAATACAGTTTCGCCAACTTACGCTAAGGAAATACAGACCTCAGAATTTGGTTGTGGTTTAGAATCGATTTTGCAATATGTAGATGGAAAAGTTTCTGGAATTTTAAATGGGATAGATTATGATATTTATAATCCCGAAAATGATATATTAATTCCTTACCATTTCAGCGAGGAAGAGCTTTCTGGTAAAGGTCAAATGAAAGCAGAGCTCCAAAAGCGAACAGGATTACCATTGAATCCAAATGTTCCATTGATTGGGATGGTCTCCCGTTTAACGAATCAAAAAGGATTTGATTTAGTTTTGACTCAGTTGGAAAAAGTATTGGAAGAAAATGTGCAAATTGTCCTATTAGGAACAGGTTTCCCTGAAATTGAAGAAGGTTTTAGATATTTTTCTCAAAAATATCCAGATAAGTTGTCAGCAAATATTGCATTTGACCTTCAATTTGCACAGGAAATTTATGCTGGTTCTGATTTCTTCTTGATGCCATCTGCTTTTGAACCTTGTGGCCTATCACAGATGATTGCAATGAGATATGGAACTTTACCAATCGTTCATGAAATTGGTGGTTTGAAAGATACTGTGATTCCATTTAATCTTATTAGCAAAGAAGGAACAGGATTTGGTTTTGTTGATTTTGAAGGACAGATTTTATTGGAGACGATTAATCGTGCACTTGAAGTTTATGGAAAAGAACCAGAAGTCTTAAATAAAATGGCTTTATCAGCAATGAGTAAAGATTTTTCTTGGGGAACGAAGGCTCAGCAATACATTGAACTCTATCAAGAATTATAAAACCTCGCAAGCGGTTGCGGTTGTGATTAAATTGTGGTAGAATTCATTTTAAAATAAAAGATGTTTGAGAATAATAAAGGAGCGACGATTGAAACTTTCTAAAAAACAATTTAAGCAAGATTTCGAAGAGCGTCTAACTTCAAAATTTGCGACTGACCTGACAAAAGCAGGTTATCAAGAAATTTATGATGCATTGGCATCTGTTGTGAAACATTACTATGCTAATATTTGGGTAGCCGATAATCAATATAAGGATGAAACTGGAAAAAAACAAGCATATTATTTTTCGATTGAATTTTTACCAGGAAAAATGCTTAAATCAAATTTACTTAACTTGGGTATTTTAAATACCGTTCGAGAAGGGTTAAATGATTTTGGAATTGAACTGGATGAGGTTGCTAAGATAGAACCAGATATGGCCATTGGAAATGGAGGTTTGGGGCGCTTAGCTAGCTGTTTCATGGATTCTTTAGCTTCAACGGGGCTTCCAGGAAATGGAAATGGCATTCGCTATCGGTATGGATTATTCAAACAAAAAATAGTAGATGGTTACCAAGTAGAATTACCTGATTCTTGGCTAAATAATGGGAATCCTTGGGAAGTCCGTAGAGCAGACAAAGCAGTTGAAGTAACATTTGGTGGTGAAGTTTGGTTAGAAGATGATGGAAAAGGAAATCTTATTCCTCATTATAAGGACCAGGAACGTGTTCTAGCTGTTCCATATGATACGCCCATGGTTGGTTTTGAAAATACAACGGTCAATAATATGTGTCTGTGGCGCTCAGAAGTGCCAGAGGAATTAGACCCTAAATTTCAAAATTTGGATTATATGCGACAAACTTCGATGCTCTCTGCTGAACTTTATCCAGATGATTCTAATTATGATGGGCGACTTTTACGTTTGAAGCAAGAATATTTCTTTGTTTCTGCTGGACTTCAACGAATTTTGCACCACTATAAAGGAACACAAAAAAAAGATATTCGAAAAATTGGGGATTATATTGCTGTCCATATTAATGATACGCATCCTGCACTTTGTGTTCCAGAATTCATGCGCCTTTTAGTTGATGAATATGGTGTGGGCTGGAATCGAGCTTGGGATACAACCCTTAAGGTAATGTCTTATACCAATCATACAATTTTATCGGAAGCTTTGGAAAAGTGGCCAGAAGAGATGATTAAACAACTTTTGCCCCGAATTTATCAAATTATTGTGGAAATTGACCGGAGACGTACGGCTGAGTTGCTTCCTAAAGTGGGTGCAACACTGGTGCATAATACGAGAATTATCAAAGATGGACAAATTCATATGGCCAACTTGTCAATCATTGGTTCACATTCAACCAATGGCGTAGCCAAATTGCATTCTGATTTATTAAAGGATGTTGAACTTCATGATTTCTATGAAATTTATCCTGAACGTTTTAATAATAAGACAAATGGAATTGCTGACCGTCGTTGGATTCAGATTGCAAATGAACGCTTGTCTGGAATTATTGATGAAACAATTGGTAAATCATGGCGTCATGATTTAGATGAATTGAAGCTGCTGAAAAATTTTAAAAATGATGAAAAAACACTTGAACAACTTCAAAAAGCTAAATTTGATGACAAGCTACGATTGGCTGCGGTGATTAAAGAACAAAATGGAATTACGGTTAATCCTGATGCGATTTTTGATGTTCAAGTAAAACGGCTGCATGCTTATAAGCGACAATTGTTAAATGCTTTGCATATTCTAAAATTATATTTTGATTTGAAAGATAATCCGGAATTAGATAGGGTTCCTCGAGTATTTATTTTCGGGGCAAAAGCGGCTCCTTCATATCATTATGCTAAATCTATCATTAAAGTAATTAACGAAATAGCAAATATGATTAATAATGATCAAACGATTAAAGATAAACTCAAAGTTGTCTTTATGGAAAATTATAATGTAAGTTTGGCGGAAGTGATTATCCCAGCAGCCAATGTTGGAGAACAAATTTCTTTGGCCTCTAAAGAAGCATCTGGAACTTCAAATATGAAGTTTATGCTAAATGGTGCTTTAACCATTGGAACACTTGATGGCGCAAATATTGAAATTTTTGAAGCGGCAGGGGATGGAAATAATTTTGTTTTTGGGCTGACTAAGGATGAAGTTTATGAATATTATCGCAATGGTAATTATAATGCGCGTGATATTTATGAGCAAAATCCAGTAGTTAATCGAATTTTGAATGCCTTAATTGATGGAACGGTGCCAAATATTAAAAGTGAAGGTCGTGAAATTTTTGATTCGCTCACCGTCTATAATGATGAATATTTTGTACTTCGTGATTTTAATGATTATGTTCGGGCACAAGCTGAACTTGAAAAACTTTACCGTGACCAAAAAGCATGGACTCAAGCAAGTTTAATGAATATTGCCAATGTGGGACGTTTTAGTTCTGACCGAACAGTTAGGGAATATGCTGATGACATTTGGTATATAAAGGCTAAAAAAGAATGAAGAAATTTACTGACAGAAATTTTTGTTACTGACAGAGTAAATTTTAGGTGCCTTTAGCCTTAAGTGTTAATAAAGGAAATGAGAATTAGATGTATTATTATAATCCGTGGAATTTAGATTATAAACAACCTTTTGGGGCCATCAAGGTTGGAAACTCAATGAGCTTGAGATTTACAACTGACCAACCTTCTGTACTTGTGACATGTGTAATTCGACGTGATTTTGGAAAACGTTATGAATTTTCTATGACCAAAGATTCAGGCGGAGATTTTAGAGTTACCATTCCTTTTGATGAAGAGCCAGGACTTTATTTTTATCATTTTGAAATAGTCGAGTCTTCGGATTTGGGAGAAACTAGGCGATTTTATGGTTGTTCTGGCATAGGAGGAGAGGGGCTTCTATATACTGATGAAAATGATGTTAAACCTTATCAGCTGACTGTATTTGAAAAAGAAGATCAAGCTCCCAGTTGGTATCGTGAAGCAGTTTTCTATCAAATTTTCCCAGATCGTTTCTATAATGGAAATGAAAATGGTCAAATCAATCACCCAAAACCCAATTCATTTATCTATGGAAGAAAAACGGATAGTCCTTTCTATGTTAAAGAAGAAAATGGTGATATTGCACGTTGGGATTTTTTCGGTGGAAATTTAAGAGGAATTATTAAAAAAATTCCCTACTTAAAAGAACTGGGAATCAATGCGATTTATCTTAATCCAATTTTTTCTGGTACAAGTAACCATCGCTATGATACGAATGATTACCTAAAAATTGATTCAATGCTAGGTAGGCAGGAAGATTTTGAAGAATTGATTCAGTTGCTTCATCAAGAAAAAATGCATTTGATTTTGGATGGTGTTTTTTCTCATGTAGGAAAAAACTCGCTTTATTTCAATATTAATGGTGATTATGGCGATGATGAGGGAGCAGCAAAAAATCCTGATTCACCTTATTTTGATTGGTTTAAATTTGAAAATTATCCTTTTGAGTATAAATCTTGGTGGGGAATTAAAGATTTACCTGAAATAGACAAAGATAATGATTCTTTTCGCAATTTTATTTATGGTGAGAAAAATTCTGTTTTAGCTAAATGGAATGACTTGGGTATTGATGGTTGGCGTCTGGATGTTGCTGATGAACTCCCTGATTCATTTATTAAAGGAATTCGAGAAAATCTTGACTCTTATTCAGATAAGATATTGATTGGTGAAATTTGGGAAGATGCTTCCAACAAAATTTCTTATGGAAAAAGAAGAAATTATATTCTTGGTGGAAGTTTGCAAGCTGCTATGAATTATCCGTTTCGTGATTTAATTATTAATTTATTAAATGGTCATCGTTCTAGTCAAGATGTCGCTCATCAATTGATGACTTTGCAAGAGAATTATCCTAAAGATATTTTTTATAATAATTTAAACAATCTAGGGACTCATGATACTGAAAGAATTTTGACAATGGTTGGAGAAAAGAATTTGTCAGTAGCGTTAGCAATGCTTTTTGTATTACCAGGAATTCCTTGTATTTACTATGGAGATGAAGCAGGATTGTCAGGTGGAAAAGACCCTGAGAATCGTAAATATTTTCCTTGGGATAACATTTCACCCAATGTTTACAATGTTTATAAAAGTTGGACGCAAAAACGTCTGTCAGAAAATAGCTTGAAATATGGAGAGTTTTCAACTTTTTTTACTGACAGGTTGTTAGGAATATTGCGATATACAGATTCAGAAGTTTTTGTTGAACTCATTAATCCGAGTGAAGATGAGCTTAATATAGAAGTTCAAGAAATTACTTTTTTACAAAATCTGAAATTCTTACCAGAATTAAAAAAATTACTGACAGAAAAAGTGATTAGTGGAAAAACAAATTTAGAATTAAAGATGAAAATTTAAAACTTGCTGATGCAAGTTTTTTTACTGACAGATTTATTTGTCAGTAAAAAATGATAAAAACTATATTTTTTAGCTAAATCTTATTTTAGAAAAGAAGAAAATATAAATAAATATCTATGAAATTTTGTTATTGTCCCTCTTTTTCCCGCGTTTTTCAAAGAATCTGTATAGGCAAAATTGTTTGACAACTTGACAAGTTGTATAGAAAACTTTATAATATAATCTATGCAAAACTTAAACAAAACAGAAAAAACATTTTTCGGTCAACCTCGCGGCCTATTGACGCTTTTTCAGACTGAGTTCTGGGAGCGTTTTTCTTACTATGGGATGCGTGCCATTCTGGTTTATTACCTCTATGCATTGACAACTGCTGACAACGCAGGTTTAGGACTTCCTAAAGCTCAAGCAATGGCGATTGTAAGTATCTATGGTGCACTTGTCTATCTTTCAACAATCGTTGGAGGGTGGGTTGCTGACCGCTTGTTGGGCGCTTCGCGCACAATCTTCCTTGGTGGAATTTTAATCACTTTGGGACACATCGCTTTAGCAACACCATTTGGTTTATCTTCACTGTTCGTGGCATTATTCTTAATTATCTTGGGAACAGGGATGCTTAAACCGAATATTTCAAATATGGTTGGACATCTTTATTCTAAAGATGACTCACGTCGTGACACTGGATTCAATATCTTTGTTGTCGGAATTAACATGGGTTCTCTGATTGCTCCATTGATTGTTGGGACAGTTGGACAAGGCGTGAATTATCACTTAGGATTCTCACTTGCAGCTATCGGTATGATTTTTGCATTATTTGCTTATTGGTATGGACGTCTTCGTCACTTCCCAGAAATTGGACGCGAGCCTTCAAATCCAATGGATTCAAAAGCAAGACGTAATTTTCTTATTACATTGACAATTGTTGTTATTGTCGCAATTATTGGTTTCTTCTTACTTTATCAAGCAAGTCCAGCTAATTTCATTAATAACTTCATTAATGTTTTATCGATTATCGGTATTGTTGTTCCAATTATTTATTTCGTAATGATGTTTACCTCTAAAAAGGTAGAATCAGATGAACGTCGTAAATTAACAGCATATATTCCTTTGTTCCTTTCTGCTATTGTCTTTTGGGCAATTGAAGAACAAAGTTCTACAATTATTGCGGTTTGGGGAGAATCACGTTCTAATTTGGACCCAACTTGGTTTGGAATTACTTTCCATATTGACCCTTCTTGGTATCAATTATTGAACCCGCTCTTCATCGTTCTCTTGTCACCTATCTTTGTTCGTCTTTGGAATAAATTGGGTGAACGTCAACCTTCAACAATTGTAAAATTTGGTCTTGGTTTGATGTTGACAGGGATTTCTTATTTGATTATGACACTTCCAGGTCTCTTGAACGGAACTTCTGGTCGTGCAAGTGCTCTTTGGTTAGTATTGATGTTTGCTGTCCAAATGGCAGGTGAATTACTTGTTTCACCAGTTGGATTATCAGTTTCAACAAAATTAGCTCCAGTTGCTTTCCAATCACAAATGATGGCGATGTGGTTCTTGGCAGATTCAACTTCACAAGCAATCAATGCTCAAATTACACCACTCTTTAAAGCAGCAACAGAAGTTCACTTCTTTGCGATTACTGGTATTATTGGTATTATCGTGGGAATTACCCTCCTTATTGTCAAAAAACCTATTTTGAAATTAATGGGAGATGTTCGTTAATTAGTAATTAATAAAACCTATCTTTAATGATAGGTTTTTTGTATTTTAAAAACTATAGAAGTGTCTGAAAAGTTACGCTTGTTAAAAGTCTTTTACAAATCAATCGTTTTTATCTGCGCTTACATTATGATAAAATATAGTGTAACGTGATTTTAAATTATTTGCAGATGTTAGTGCCTTTGGTTAAAAGGCCAAAGACATTCACAAATGCTAAAATAAAGTATGAAATCACTTATTTACAAATAAAACTTATAGAGGATAGAGGTGAGAAGCAAAGCTATTTTTATTCGAAAACTCGCAGTTACTCTGTTATTAAAAATATAAAATTCAAAGTAAGGATACTCAAGCACGGTCATCCATTAAAAGTGGTTGACTAAGAAATATGAGTTTACTAAAAACTTTGAACATTTTGTGTTTGAAAAGATACTGAGAAGAGGCCTGTAGAAAAAATAATTATTGTTTTTCTGTTGCTAAATTAATAAATAAATTGATAAGAAATAGTGAAAAGTTATAGATTTACGATTAGAACTGATATTTTTAATTATTAATTATTATTGAAAAATCTTGTTAACTTTAAAAATTCTCTTATTTTATTTATTAATAAAATAAATATTTTTATTAAACCAAGGACCAAAGCTAGTCTTAGATAAAAATATTTTTAAAATTAGTCTATATCTATTTGATATATAGTAAATAAAAATAAGGAGATAAACAATGTTTACCATTGAAACTCTCGCACGCTTTCAGTTTGCGATGACGACAATCTTCCACTTTTTCTTTGTACCACTTTCTGTCGGAATGGTTCTCATGACAGCGATCATGGAAACTATCTATGTGAAAACTGGTGATGAAAAATGGAAAAAACGGACGAAATTTTTTGGATCAATTATGCTCTTATCCTTTGCAGTAGGGGTCGTAACTGGTATTATCCAAGAATTTCAATTTGGAATGAACTGGTCAGATTATTCT
Organism: Lactococcus sp. S47; assembly: GCF_016517475.1. Taxonomy (NCBI): domain Bacteria; kingdom Bacillati; phylum Bacillota; class Bacilli; order Lactobacillales; family Streptococcaceae; genus Lactococcus; species Lactococcus sp. S47. Next base: position 177,660 of record NZ_JACVUB010000006.1, on the reverse strand, counting down.
CGCTATGTTGGTGATATATTTGGCGCACCTTTAGCCGTTGAGGCCTTACTTGCCTTCTTCTTGGAATCTACATTCCTTGGAGTATGGATGTTTGGTTGGGATAAATTAGGTAAGAAATTGCATAATGCAACACTTTGGATTGTATTTGTTGGGACCTTCTTATCATCTTTATGGATTTTAGCGGCAAACTCATGGATGCAAAATCCAGTGGGATATGAAGTTAAAGGTGGACGAGCAACATTAACAAGTTTCTCTGCCCTTTTGACAAATCCTCAAACTATTTTGGAATTTAGCCACGTGGCAACAGGTTTCCTTGTAACTGGTGGTTTTGTGGTTGCTGGTATTTCAGCTTATCAAATTCTTAAAAATCGTGAAATTGATATGTTTAAACCAGTTTTACGTTTAGGACTTTTAGTAGCTCTAATCGGTGCAGTTGGTAACTTTGTTGCTGGTGACCAACAAATGATTGAAGTTAAAAACTCTCAACCTATGAAATTTGCTGCAACTGAAGGGGTTTATGAAACAACACCTGACCCTGCGGCTTGGGATATGGTTGCCTTCTTTAATGAAGCTGACCACAAAGAAGTATTTGGAATTCAAATTCCTTATATGCTTTCAATTCTGACTTATCACCGTCCAAGCGGTTCGGTTGAAGGGATGAATGAAATTAACGCTCAACTTCAAAAGAAATATCCTGATGTAGCTAAAGAAATTGGCGGAAATTTCTTCCCACCAGTAACGGTTCTTTTCTGGACTTTCCGGATTATGGCCGGTCTATCAATGTTAATGATTTTACTTTCTGCTCTGGGGCTATTTTGGACTAGAAAGAAAAAACCAAGTCTATATGAAAATAAATTTGGCTTACAAGTTTATCGTTGGATGCTATTTGCACCTTTCCTTGCGATTACCTCAGGTTGGTTAGTTACTGAACTTGGTCGTTATCCTTGGACCGTTTATGGTTTATTTACAATCAAAGATTCAGTTTCACCAAATGTTTCTGTCGGTTCACTTTTATTCTCAAATATCGTCTATTTCTTCCTGTTCTGTTTCCTTGGTGCTGTGATGGTTTACTTTACGCTTCAAAGAATGAAACAAGGAGTAGAAGGAGCGGAAACAGCTTATGTTTCTTTAGATTCATTTAGTCAAGAAAATTTTGCTCCTTCATTAAAAGAAGATAGTGAAATTCAAAAAGAAACTGATGAGAAAGGGGTGGATAAATAATGACTGGATTACAACTTTTTTGGTTTATTATTGTTGGAGTATTATTTAGTGGCTTTTTCTTCCTCGAAGGTTTTGACTACGGTGTAGGAATGAGTGCAATCACAATTGCCAAGGACAAACGTGAGGTTGAACAAGCTATCGGATCAATTGGCCCAGTTTGGGATTTGAATGAAGTTTGGTTATTAACTGCCGGTGGGGCAATGTTTGCTTCATTCCCTTATTGGTATGCTTCATTGTTCTCTGGTTTCTATCTTATTCTATTTTTGATTTTAGTAGGTTTGATTTTCCGGGGAGTAACATTTGAATTTCGTCATCACTCACATACGGAAAAAGGAAAAATGCTCTGGACAAAAGTTTTGGGCGTTGCAAGTTTTGCTATTCCATTTCTCTTTGGATTGATGTTTACAAGTATGATTCAAGGCGTTCCAATGGATGCTAAAGGAAATGTGACTGCTACTTTTACTACTTACGTTAACTTTTTGTCAGTCGTTGGTGGTGTTGCTGTAATGCTCTTAGCTTGGCTTCATGGCTTAAATTATTTAGCTTTGAAAACAGAGGGAGCTTTGCGTGAGAGAGCTGCAAAGATAGCTAATATCCTCTATTTTGTTCTTTATGCTGGTGAAGTTGTATTTGCTGTATTGCTAGCTATTTTCACTGATTTCTTTGAAAAACATTTTATTGGAACTTTAGTTTTACTTGCTTTGATTGTTATTCTAACTCTTGTGGCACATTTATCTGTTCGTGCAGGAAAAGAAATGTCTGCTTTCTTAGCTTCAGGTTTGACTTTCATTGCCCTTGTTGCATTGATTTTCCAAGGGATTTTCCCACGTGTAATGATTGCAACTAACCCTGCTCACAGTATTTTGATTAAAAATGCTAGTTCAACAGGCTATACTTTGAAAACAATGACGATCATTACTCTGGTTATCTTACCATTTGTACTCATCTATATGGGCTGGACCTATTTCATTTTCAGAAAAAGAATTAAAAAATAAAACATGAAAATAACTGGTTGGACCAGTTATTTTCAGATTAGTTTGTAAATTGATATAATTAATTAAGACAACTACATATTATGGTCAGGAAAATTTTTTCTGACCTAAATTTTTTAGAAAGGAACTGAGGAATTTTATTTTACTGACAGAAATTCTATGAGCAGATTTTAGAAACTGCCGACCTTGCTGATAAGTTCTGTCAGTTGAATGCTCCCAGAGGAAGTCATTCAATCGGTAAATGAAGGAACTGTCAGCTTTGTTGGTAAGTTCTATCAGTAAAATATTATCTCATCAGTAACTTTAAACATGATTGATAAATCTCTTTTTGAACTGCCAGGTGTAAGAAGAATGTTTCCGATACTGGGGATTCTGGCAGTTTTTCAATTCATTGCAATTGCCGGTCAAGCTTTATTTCTAGCTACTGCGATTACTAAGCTTTGGCAAGGACAATTATTTTCTCATACCATTCCTTGGGTTTTGGGCTTTTTTGCTTGCTTTTTGAGCCGTGAAATTATTAATTTTGGTCGTTCAAAGGCTCTGGATAAACTTGCTTACCAATTAGCAACAAAATTGCGGGGGGATATGTTGGATAAATTTTTCCGACTTGGTCCAGTTGCTATTGCTAATTTAGGTTCGGGCTCAGCTGCAACAACAGTAATCACAGGAATTGATCAGGTTGAAAATTATATTAAATTGGTCCTATCCAAAGTCTTAAATATGATGATCATCCCAATGTTAATTTTGATTCCAGTGTATTTTCTTGATTGGCAAAGTGGAATTGTGTTAACTTTGACATTTCCTTTTGCAATTATTTTTATGATTCTATTGGGATACGCAGCACAAGGACGTGCTGAACGTCAATATAAAACTTTCCAATATTTATCAAATCACTTTTTAGATTCATTGCGTGGAATTTCTACATTGAAATATTTTGGATTGTCTAAAGATTACTCAAATTCAATTTATAAAACTTCTGAAGACTTTCGTAAAGAAACGATGGGCGCATTGAGAATTGCTATGCTTTCAACCTTTGCCCTTGATTTTTTTGCAAGTCTTTCGGTTGCTGTTGTCGCACTTTTTTTGGGACTTCGGTTAATGAGCGGTGATATTTTACTTTTTCCAGCTTTAGCGGCTCTAATTTTAGCGCCAGAATATTTCCTTCCACTGCGTGATTTTGCAAGTGATTATCATGCGACGCTCAATGGAAAAAATGCTTTGGCAGCTGTGAATGAGGTTCTTTCAACTGAGGAAAATACTTTGTCAGTACTTACAGAAAAAATAACTTGGAGTGCAAATTCACAACTTCAACTGACAGAGTTAGGAAAAATTTATGACACAGGGCGTGGAATCTCAAATGTTAATCTGTCAGTAAATGGCTTTAAAAAAATTGCCATTGTCGGAAATTCAGGTTCTGGTAAATCAACATTGCTTTCAATGCTGGCTGGATTTCTAAAACCAACAGCTGGTGAAATTAAACTAAATGAGCAAAGTTTGACTTCTTTAACTGACGAAAACTATCGTCAGTCAGTTCAATTCATTCCACAAAAGACTTATATTTTTGCAGGAACTTTTCGTGAAAATTTAGCTTTTTACGAACCTGATTCTACTGATGACGAAATCAAAGCAGCAGCAAAACTTGCTGGTTTAGAAAGTCTTATCGATGAAATTGGTCTTGATGGACAAATTGGGGCCAGTGGTCGTACAATTTCAGGGGGACAGGCTCAACGTGTTGCATTAGCCAGAGCATTTTTAAGTCATACCCGCAATATTTTGTTTCTTGATGAACCGACAGCTCATCTGGACATTGAAACCGAATTAGAAATTAAAGCAAATATTTTACCTTTACTTGAAAATAAACTTGTTTTCATTGCTACTCATCGTCTTCATTGGCTTTCATCAATGGATTTGGTCATTGTATTAAACGAGGGACAGGTCGCAGGAATTGGAACTCCTGAACAACTATTATCTGAAAATACTTACTATCAAAAATTACTTAGTCAGATGCGTGGTGTTGATGATGACAAAAATTTATTAGACAATGAAACGAGCAAATCAGTAAAGGACCAAGAAGAAAAAGTATCTGAGAGGTCAAACTTTTCGTCAGTAAATGATAAATCTACTGACAGCTCTGTCAGCCAAGCTTCATCAGATAATGGAGGTCAGAAATAATGAAATTAAAAAATATTTTGTTTGGTAATGACTGGATTTCTCCATTTTTGAAAAAAAATCGTTCAGGCTTTATTCTATCTATTTTCTTAGGAACGATTACAATTTCGATGGCGGGACTTTTGATGTTCAGCTCAGGATATGTCATTTCTAAATCAGCAACAAAACCAGAAAATATCTTAATGATTTATGTTCCAGTTCTCTTTGTACGTATTTTTGGGATTGGACGACCAGTGATGCATTATGTCGAAAGATTAACTTCTCATAATTGGATTTTAAAAATCACAAGTCTCTTACGAAAAAAACTCTATTTGCGACTGGAAAAAACGGCTATTACATTAGCAGATCGTTACCGTTTAGGTGACTTATTGGGTGTTCTTAATGAAGATATTGGAAATCTACAAGACCTCTTTTTGAGAACATTATTTCCAGTTTTAATTGCTGGAAGTTTATCGATTGCTCTAATTATTGCTGGAGGATTTTTCTCACTTTGGTTTGCTTTAGGTTTAGCGCTCTTCTTAGGATTTTTGATTGTTATCTTGCCATTAATTTCTTTGAAATTTACAGTAAAATTAGATGAAGAACTCAAAATTTATCGCAATCAACTTTTTTCTCATTTGACAGATGATATTTTAGGATTACAAGATTGGGTGCTTTCAGGAAGAAAAGAAGATTTTCTGACAGCTTATCGAGGTTCTGAATTATCTGCTAGAAAAATTCAAGCCAAACTATTAGCTTTCGGACGTAGAAGAAATTTATTTTTACAAGTTGTCTATGGCGCATTAGTGATTTATTTGATGATTTGGTCTTCTGGTGCCTTAAGATTGGGAGACGCGCCTAATTATATTGCGGCAGTTAGTCTTGCTGCCTTCCCTTTATTTGATGCTTTTTCTCCTTTGTCTGATGCGGTGGTTGAAACGCAACGTTATGGCGATTCAATCAATCGTTTAAATGACTTACCAGACCAAGATGAAGAAGTAAGGACTGAGAAAATTGTTTCTACAGATTTAGTCATCAATAATCTCCAATTTTCATTTGAAGAAAATAAAAAAATCTTTGATAATTTTAATTTAGAAGTTAAACAAGGAGAACATATCGCTCTATTGGGACGTTCAGGCGTGGGTAAATCAACACTTGCCGGATTAATCAGAGGAGATTTAGTTCCCCAAAGTGGAAGTATTCAATTTTCTGGTGTTGAGCCATCTAAAGCTAAAAATGTTGAAGAAAAAATTGGTATCATTAATCAATCCCCTTATCTTTTTGCGACAAGCCTTCGTTCTAATTTGACTTTGGCGAAACTCAATGCCAGTGATGCTGAAATTTGGGAAGCTCTTGAATTAGTTGGCCTCCGTAAAATGGTTGAATCATTACCTCAAAAACTTCTGACACCAGTAGATGAAGCGGGAGAACGATTCTCTGGTGGAGAACGTCAACGCTTAGCCTTGGCACGGGTTCTTTTATCAGATGTTGATGTTGTAATTCTTGATGAACCAACTGTATCACTTGACCCAATCACAGAAAATCAACTCTTAAGTCTCTTTTTTGAACAGCTTCGTGATAAATCAATTATTTTTATTACTCATCATTTATTAGGTGTTCATCATATGGACCGAGTTCTATTTTTAGAAAATGGCTCGATTAAATTTGATGGAAAACCCGAGTCATTATTGGAGAATAACCCAACATTTAAAGAACTTTATCAACTTGATTTAGGAAATGAATAATATAAAAAATCAGTCTATGGGCTGATTTTTTTAATTTAGTTAGTTTTTGTGTTGACAAAACTAATTAAATGTTTTATAATCTTTTTTGTTAGGTAAATAAAAAATAAACTAACTAATTAATTTAAACTTTTCAAGAAATTAAAAGATAGTAAAGGAGAACCAATGATTAAGATGATAAAAATAATAATTCAAAAATTGAATTGGTTCATCAGACTTATTGAAGGCCCAGATGAACGACTAATCTATGCTTTTGATGACGAATTACAAAGAATTTGATATAAGGAGAATACATAATGTCAGAACAAACAAACAACTTATTGAATCTATTTTCAAAACTATTGCACAATCCAAACATCCTTTTTGCTTTAAGAGCAGATGGGATTTCAAAACAAATGAAAAATCGCGGTAACCGCAATGGAGCTCAAGGTTTACTCGTTGAATTATGGAATAAAGATGGTCTAACCAATGCAGAAATTGCCGAACTTCTTGATATTAAACCTTCAAGTGTAACAGCTCAGGTTAAACAATTAGAAGAAGCGGAAATGGTTATTCGTAAACAAGATGAGAATGATAAACGTGTCAGCCGCATTTTCTTGACTGATAAAGGTCGTGAAGCTCAAGAAACACGTGATACAATGCATAATGATATTTCAGAAACAATTTTTGGCAATCTAACAGATGAAGAACAAGAACAATTAGCCTTTCTAATGGAAAAATTAGTAGAAAATAACGACGCACGTAATGATCAAGATTTCCAACGAATGGCACAATTTTTCGGAAATCCATTTATGGAAAATATGATGAATGCTCATGACCGTCATGCATTTGGGAATCACATGCGCCGTGAAATGCAAAATTGGCAACGTGAAATGCGTCGTTCATCTCAAGAGATGAAACGTGGACAAAATCGTATGCGTCGTGACGAACGCTCACAAGCTCCGTTTGGTGAAGATTGGAAAGCCTTTGGTAAGCAGCTCAAAGATAGCTTTAGAAATAATTTTGGTGGAAGAGATCAAGCCGATTTTAATGAACATTGGGATCACTTTTCAGATGAAATGAAAAATCGTTTTGGTGATTTTGACGGAAACCGTCGTCCAGATTTTGATTCTAAACCAAAGACAGACAAAAATAAAGAACCTAAAAAACCAGAAAACTGGGATGATTTCTAAGGATTGAATAGATAAGGAGCGGAAAATGAGAACACTCATCGCTTACGCTGGTAAGACAGGAAATACTGCCAAGTGCGCTAGAAAGCTAGCGATACATTTAAATCAGGTCACACTTGTGGATTTAAATGCTGAAGTAGTAAATCCTAAAGATTTTGATGCTGTGATTGTTGCCAGCCCTGTTTATAGTCATAAATTTGAACGTTCAGTAGGCAGTTTCTTAAAAAAATATCAAGAAATTTTGCAAACGAAACCTTTTGCGGCATTCGTTACAATGGTTGAATATGATAGTTTTACGAAAGTGATTAAAAAAGAAATCGCCGAACCTTTGCGCAAAAATGCTGTAGCTATCGCAAACTTTGGAGGGGAGGTAAATAATTTGACCCCTTTTAACTGGCACGATAAAATTATTGCAAAATCAATGATAAAGCTAGAGTCTAAAAAACACCCGATTGAGTTTTTACCGGAAGCTGAGAAACAGTTTGTGGCTCAATTAAACAAAGTAGAGTGGATTTAAAATAGCTAAATTTATAGGAGAAGATAATGTCAAAAGAAACCAAAGCTCTTACGATAAACCCTCAGCTTGCAGCTTTTCAAGAAGAACTTCTTAAAAACTATGACAAGGCAAACCTATCAGCAAAAAAGGGACAAACTTTATTTGTTGGCTCATCATTAATGGAGATATTTCCTATTGAGAAGTGGGAGGAAGCTGGAGAAGTTACTTTTTCACACTATATCTACAATCGGGCGGTTAGAGCCACGACGACCTCATTTTTATTAGAACACATAGAGAGTCAAATTTTTAATTTGGAACCCTCAAAAATCTTTATTAATATTGGAACGAATGATATCGGTTTTGAGATTCCAGAAGAAGAGTTTTTGAATAACTATGATCAAATTCTTTCTCAAATAGAAAGTAAATTACCTCAAACGCAAGTTTATGTGATGCGCTACTATCCGATTAATACGGTTGATTTTGGTCAAGACTCAGATGAAAAAACTTTATTTGAAACGAGAAGTAATAAAAAGTTTCAAAAAGCTTCAGATAAAATAAAAAAACTTGCAGATAACCATCATTTTCACTTTATTGATGTTAATGATGGTTTATCTGATGAAAATGGCAATTTGAAAAAAGAATTAACTTTTGATGGAGCGCATCTAAATCCAGCGGGCTATCAACTTGTCTTAGAAAACCTCAAAGTTTATTTGGAAGAATAAAAAATAAATTAAGATAAAAAGTAATTGAAATCATTTCTTTTCGTCTTGAAATTCAATAATTAGAAAAAGGAAGTAAGCAAACAATGGAAAGAGGTCCACAAATGGCCAATCGTATCGAAGGAAAAGCGGTTGACAAAACATCCATTAAACATTTCGTCAAATTGATTCGTGCTGCAAAGCCACGTTATCTTTTCTTTATCATTGGGATTCTAGCAGGAATCGTTGGAACACTAATTCAATTACAAGTCCCCAAAATGGTTCAACCACTTGTTAATAGTTTTGGACATGGAGTAAACGGTGGCAAAGTTGCCTTAGTTATCGCTCTTTATATTGGTTCAGCTGCTGTTTCGGCTATTGCAGCAATTGTCCTTGGGATATTTGGTGAATCAGTTGTAAAAAATCTAAGGACGCGTGTCTGGGATAAAATGATTCATCTGCCAGTAAAATATTTTGATGAAGTTAAAACAGGAGAAATGAGTTCTCGTTTAGCCAACGATACCACCCAAGTTAAAAATTTAATTGCAAACAGTATTCCACAAGCTTTTACGTCTATTTTACTTTTGGTTGGTTCAATTGTCTTCATGCTTCAGATGCAATGGCGTTTGACCCTTGCCATGATTATTGCTGTTCCAGTAGTTATGCTCATTATGTTCCCGATTATGACTTTTGGCCAAAAAATTGGGCGAACTAGACAAGATTCTTTAGCAAATTTCCAAGGGATTGCTAGTGAATCATTATCAGAAATTCGCTTAGTAAAATCTTCAAATGCTGAAAAACAAGCCTCTAAAAAAGCAGAAAATGATGTCAATGCCCTTTATAAAATTGGGGTAAAAGAAGCCATCTTTGATGGTTTGATGTCACCAGTTATGATGTTATCAATGATGCTGATGATCTTTGGACTTCTTGCTTACGGAATTTATCTCATCTCAACAGGAGTCATGAGTCTTGGAACTTTGCTTGGAATGATGATGTATTTGATGAACTTAATCGGAGCCGTACCAACTGTAGCAACTTTCTTTACAGAACTTGCTAAAGCTTCAGGATCAACAGGTCGTTTGACCGAATTACTTGATGAAGAACAAGAAGTACTTCATCAAGGAGAAAGTCTTGATTTGGAAGGAAAAACCCTCTCAGCTCGCCATGTTGACTTTGCTTATGATGATTCTGAACAAATTTTACGTGATATCTCTTTTGAAGCTCAACCTAATTCAATTATTGCCTTTGCCGGACCTTCAGGTGGTGGTAAATCAACAATTTTCTCTCTTTTAGAACGTTTTTATCAACCAACGGCAGGAGAAATTACAATTGATGGTCAACCGATTGATAATATTTCTTTGGAAAATTGGCGGAGTCAAATTGGTTTTGTCAGTCAAGATTCAGCAATTATGGCTGGAACCATTCGTGAAAATTTAACTTATGGACTTGAAGGAGACTATACAGATGAAGACCTTTGGCAAGTTCTTGACTTAGCTTTTGCAAGAAGCTTTGTTGAAAATATGCCTGATCAACTTAATACGGAAGTTGGTGAACGAGGTGTGAAAATATCTGGTGGTCAAAGACAACGTTTAGCGATTGCTCGTGCTTTCTTGAGAAATCCAAAAATCCTGATGCTTGATGAAGCAACGGCTAGTTTAGATAGTGAATCAGAATCAATGGTTCAAAAGGCTTTAGATAGTTTGATGAAAGGTCGCACAACGCTCGTAATTGCGCATAGACTTTCAACAATTGTTGATGCGGATAAGATTTACTTCATTGAAAAAGGTCAAATCACAGGGAGTGGCAAACATAATGAACTTGTTGCCACACATCCACTCTATGCTAAGTATGTTTCAGAACAATTGACTGTTGGTCAATAAACTAAAAAGCTCAACGATTTAAGTTGAGCTTTTTTTATTTTGACTTCTTATTGTCGCAATAATCATTTCTCCTGCTGTATAAATGAATACAAAAGGGGGATAGAAGAAAGTGATAATGAAGCTAATGACCATTCCAATCTTCCAAAAAGGATTCCGTAAATAGTGATAAACTTCCATTTGAGCGATTAGTTCAGCCTTTTCTTTAGGATTGTCAGCAATAAAACAATCGGTCATATAACTATATGCAAATCCCCAAATATAAATCATCACGATAAAGAGTAGGGCAGGTGCTTTTGGTGAGTGGATTCCGAAATCATGAAAGAAGTCCATTGTGCGTCCAGCCCAAGCAGAAAGTACAGGAAGCATTGATAATGAGAGTACCCAAATCATGCAACTATGATAGATTCGACGAGTGATTTTCTCAGCCTGTGAAAGCATATATTGTTGATTAAACCAAGAAGTTGTAACATAGATAAAACTCAAAAGGTAAGCAATCAGATAGACGAGATTATCTTTCAAAAAATCAAGAATTCCACCTGTTTTAGGTAATTCGAATTCTAATAACATAATAGTCATTATTACTGCAATAATTGCATCAATAAAACCGGCTAAACGCCCTTTAGATACCATAAAATCTCCTTTGTATTACCAATTATAACAAAAGTTAATGAAATTTTATAAAAAAAATAAGCATTAAAGCTTATTTTTCTGTATCAGATGAATAGTTTTTATTTTTGGGGAAAAATCGTTTCTTGACAAAGATAAGAATCGCAAGGATGAAAATAATCCCTAAAATCACAACCACAACTGAAGAGTAAGAATCAAGAATTCCAGCAATCATCTCCCAGTTATCACCAAGAGCGGCTCCAAGGCACACTAGAACAATGTTCCAAATAAGTGTTCCCAAGGTTGTTAAAATAAGAAAACTTGGGAGTTTCATTTTAGCAGAACCAGCAGGGATTGAAATTAGACTTCTAATTAAAGGAATGAATCGACAGAAGAAGATTGTTGCATATCCTCTCTTTAAAAACCATTTTTCAGCTTTTGTGATGTCCTCTGGTTTAAGACGAAGTACTTTTCCTAAACGTCCAGAAACTAATTTTTCTAAGCGTTCAACGCTTAAAAGACGACCGACGAAGTAGAGTATCAATGCACCAAGCACAGAACCAATAGTGGCTGCGATAATCATGCCGATAATCCCCAGTTCGCTATAAGTAGTCATGAAACCACCGAAAGTTAAGATTACTTCGGAAGGAATTGGTGGGAAGATGTTCTCAATCATAATGAGAAAGGCAACACCAAAGTAGCCAAATTGGTTCATGACTTGGATAATTATTTCTTGCATTAATACTCCTTTTATTTGTCTATTACTTTAATTCTAACATAAGGCTGGAAGGCCACCAAACAATATAAAGTACAAAAAATAGGCTTTGTCTTTTGGCAAGGTCTATTTTTTGAAATCATAGGTTTACTGACAGAGGCTGTCAGTAGATAAACTTCATCTACAAGTTCTGTCAGTCATTTGAAATGACTGACAGAAGAATTTGTATGTTATTCAGAAGCGAGGGCTTCAATTGTGTTCAAACGTGCTGCACGTCCACTTGGAGCTAAACTTGCGAGGAGAGCAATTAATACAGCAACGATAATCGCAAAGATAATGTGTCCACCAGAAATTTGAACGATACTTGCCCCGTCAAGGAAACTACTTAGAGCTTTATTGATGAGGAATTGTCCGAGGTAGGCAAATCCAATAGCGATAGCGGCTGATGACAGACCAAGAATCAAGCTTTCAGCGGTGAAGAGACGAGAAATATCTTTCTTACGTCCACCGAGTGCGCGGATAACACCAATTTCTTTTGTCCGTTCAGCAACAGACATGTAAGTAGTAACAACAATCATAAAGATTGAGACAATCAAACTGATTCCGGCAATAGCGGCAAGAACATAGCTGACGATATTTGTAATATTAGTGATGACATCGAGGAATGAAGTAACACTATATGTAACAAATGCTTTTGTTCCATCAATTTTCAAGTTTTGGATGTCAGAAGTTGTTGATTTGACATTATCTACTTTATTAACTGTAACTACTGCATAAGTGGCATCACTATCTGCATTAGCAGATTCAAGAGCAGCTTTGACAGTATTGTAAGTGGCAATTAGGCTGCTAGAAGAGCTTGCTGGGCCTTGAGGATTTTTCAAAATACCAGATACAGTGAATTCTTTTGTAACTTCAACACTTGCTCCAGCAGCTGTTTTAGCTGGAATTTTTAAAGTAATTTTCTTACCAACTAATGATTTATAATCTTTATTTAATTCTTTAGCATCACTAGCATAGATTGCGATTTCGCCATCAGCAGGTTTTGAACCAGCAACGTAATCATCATTGATATTTGATTGAGTCCAAGTATCAAGAGTCATTAAACCAGATTTAGATTTATCACTGGCAGTAAGTGTTCCTAAGCCAGAAATTGAATAAGTTGGCTCAACTTTTTTGACGTTATCAACTTTTTTCAATTTTGAAAGATGAGCACTGTCAAGGTTAGTAGCAGCATTCCCAAGTTCCTGTTGCGTTTGTTGGAGTGCTTGCTCATTTCCTAATTTATTATCAGTTGTTGTCCGCTTGAAGATGGTAACCACATTCGGATTGACACTTGAAGTAATGGTGTCATTCATATATTTGGTTGCACCATTTCCTAGTCCTAAGAAAAAGATGACTGAGAACAGACCGATTGCTGTTCCGATTGCAATTAATAAATTAATTTTCCAAGAGTGAGTAAAGTGTTTAAAGGCTGTTCTGAAAGTATCACGATATGACAATGCTTTTGAGTTCATCCGTTGATGTGATTCAACAGGATAGGGTTCTTTTAGACGTTCGTCACCTGTGATTTGTCCATCGGCCAAACGGATAATTCTTGTACCGTAATCAGCAACTTCTTGTGAGTGAGTAACGACGATTACTGTCTTACCAGATTGAGCAATTTGACGTAAGAGTGCTAAAACTTCTTTCGTGTTTTGTGAGTCAAGAGCACCAGTAGGTTCATCAGCAAGAATAATTTCAGGGTCAGAAGCTAGGGCACGCGCGATTGCGACTCTTTGTTTTTGTCCTCCAGAAAGTTGTGATGGATTTTTCTTACGGTGTTCGTAAAGACCAACTTGTTTTGTGAGCTCAATCGCTCTTTCATGACGCTCTTTATCAGATAAGCTTGTCATTTTAAGACTGATTAAAATGTTATCTAATACACTCAAATAGCTAACAAGATTGAAAGATTGGAAGATGAAACCGATAGTATCTCGACGGTAAGCATCCATATCTTTTTCTTTTTTTGTTTTTTGAGCAAGGCCGTCAACGATGACATCCCCCTCATATTTACGGTCAAGTCCTCCAATGATATTCATCAGAGTTGACTTACCTCCCCCGGATTCTCCTAGGAGACTGACGAAATCACCACGTTCAAACTCGAGGTTGATTCCTTTGAGGACAGGAAATTCTTCTTTTCCAAGAAAATAGGATTTCCTAATATTTTTTAATTCCAAAACGGCCATAAAGACTCTCTTCCTTTTCTTAAAGTATGTACTTTACATTATAACTTAATTTTCTTAAATAAAAATAAGACCTAAGTCTTATTTTCAAATTTATTGACTACCTAAGCTAACCGTTCAGTAAAAAATCTAAAATATTCATTCCCGTACTCGTTTGTGCTTTGTAGAGTTCTGTATAACCACATTGAGAACAAGAAATAGTAATAAATTTCTTATTTTGAACATCAAAAATCTTTGAAAAATTTCCACCGGTTGCTTGAAGTTGATCTTCTTCAAAATTATGATTGCCACATTTGATACAAGTGTATTGTTGTTGATAGCCGTTCATTTTAACTCCTCCTCGTTAGTAAAGTGAAAAATCGCTTGTCTTCTTAATTATTTAAATCCATTATAACTCAAAAAAGTTGTTTCTTTTAGTCTTTTGAATCCGCTTCACTATTTAATATATTACTTAAATCTAGAATAATAAATAAAAAAGTGAAATTGAAACCATTATTGAAAAACAATGAGAATAATCTTTGTGATATAATTCTAATTATGGATAGACAAGTTAAAGAAAAACTGCGTATTGCATTAATTTTTGCATTAAATGCAGGTTTTATGGATGGTTTCTCATTTTTTCATTTTAATGACCGTTTTATTGGTGCACAATCAGGGAATGTTATTCAGGCGGGGATTAATATTGCTAAAGGAGATTTTGCTAGGTTTTGGGATTTTGCAATTCCGATTATCTTCTTTATATTAGGAGTAATGACTCGGGGCTTTTATTCTCACTATTTGATGAAACGTCGCCGTTTTGATGCCTCTTATTTGTTATTGGTTCAATGGTTAGGGGTGACAATTTTTGCCTTGGCTTATGGTTTGGGCTTGAAGATTCCTGTTTCCTTTTATGTTGGGATTTTCTCTTACTTTATGGCGATTCAATATGATACTTTTACAAAAGTTCATGGTCGTGCTTACGGAAGTATCTTTATGACAGGTAATATGAAGTCCATGTCGGCAAATCTTGCTCAGTATATCATTACCAAAGATAAACAAAAACTCCGGTCAGTTGGTATATATGCCGCGCTTATCAGTATTTTCTTTGCTGGAGCAGCTATTGCAACACTTGCTGGAAATTGGTTTGGAAGTTGGACAATGATGGGCTCTACTTTCATGATAGGGGCCGTTTATCTAATTGTTCGTTTTGATGAAATATAAAAATCCTCAAATAAGAGGATTTTTTTAAGCGTTAAGATAGGATAATTTTCCCTATTGTATGATTTTCTTCAATGAGTTCATGAGCTTTTTTCACATTCTCAGCGGTAATTGGTCCGAGATTCTGAGTCATTGTACTTTTTAGAACGTCATTATCTAGCCATTCAGAAACTTTATTTAAAATATCATGTTGACTTTGTAAATCGGATGTATTTGAGACGACTTTTGTAAACATCCATTCAAAGTTAAAACGTGCAGATTTATGAGCTAGTTGATCTAAATTAATAGCTTGCCCTGGTTCAACAATATTTGCAATCGAACCTTGTGGCGCAATTAACTCATTTACTGCTGGCATATGTTCAACAACGGCATTTAAAATTAAAATATAATCTACAAACTTAAAGCCAAGTTCATGAACTTGAGGAACCAAATTTTCATGATGATTGACGGTATAATCGGCGCCAAAATTTTTGACCCATTCAATGGCTTGAGGATTTGATGCCGTAGCAATCACTGTCAATCCGGCATTTTTGGCCATTTGGATTGCTACTGAGCCAACACCCCCTGCACCATTAATAATGAGGAGTGATTTTCCTTTGGATTCATCAGTCACTTCTAGTTTTTCAAAGAGAAGTTCATAGGCAGTCAAACTTGTTAGAGGCATAGCGACTGCTTTTTCTTTGGTCAGATTTTTGGGAGCAAAACCAACAATTCGTTCATCAACGGCTTGGAATTCAGCATTTGAACCTGAACGAGTAACATCACCGGCCCAAAACACTTTATCCCCAACCTTAAAAAGCTTAGTTTCACTCCCAAGTTCGACGACAGTTCCTAAACCATCCCAACCTAGAATTTTTGGTTCTGCTAAATTGCCTTTAATCCCTTTTCTAACCTTTGTATCAACTGGATTGATTGAGATTGCCTCGACTTTTATCAATAAATCATGGGGTCTTAAGATTGGCTTTTCTATTTCAAAGTCAATAAAATTTTTGCTAGAATCAATAGTTCCAATTGCTTTCATCTCTCTACCTCTCTTATAAGTAAAAGTTTATACCAGTCTGACTCCTAAGTCAATCACTTGAATTTAATATTAAATATTTACATCATGTCATTAAAAATTTCTAAGACCAAAGAAATGACGCTTTGCTACAATGGAATGAGTTAAACTAATAGAATCTAGGTAATTTCATGACAAAAACTTATAAGCATTATCATTTTGACCACGTTGGAAGTTTTCTCCGTCCCCAAACTTTAAAAGAAGCACGTTTGGCTTATTCAGAAGGGCAACTTCCATTAAGTGACTTTAAAAAAATTCAAGAATCTGAAATTAAGAGATTAGTGAAAGAAGAAGTGAACGTTGGCCTTAAAGCGGTGACAGATGGAGAATTTAATCGTTCGTGGTGGCACTTAGATTTCCTCTGGGGGCTTAATGGAGTTGGGACTTATGAACAAGAGGATTCTTATAAATTCCATGGTGCAAAAACAAGGACAACTAATATTGAATTGACTGGTAAAGTAGCTTTTAACCCAGAACATCCCTTTTTTGCGGATTTTAACTATTTAAAAAGTCTTTTACCAGAAGGAGTTGAACCTAAAGTTACTATTCCTTCACCTTCGTTAATTCCAAATCGTGATGGTCGTTCAGACCGTTGGCCAGAATTTTATGGAAGTTGGGAAGAATTCTTAGATGATTTGGCTCAAGCTTATCATGAAACTTTGCTCCATTTTTATGAATTGGGTGCGCGTTATATTCAACTGGACGATACGACTTGGGCTTATCTTATTGCCAGATTATTAGATGATCCAGAAAACCATGAAAAGTATGTTAAGATGTGTGAAGACATTGTCTATCTTGTTAATAAGCTCTTGAAGGATTTGCCTGAGGACTTGAGAGTTTCAACTCATATTTGTCGAGGAAATTTCAAATCAACTTATTTATTTGAGGGTTCTTATGAGCCTGTGGCAAAATACTTAGGTCAGCTTAATTATGATACTTTCTTTTTAGAATACGATGATGCTCGCTCAGGTTCTTTTGCTCCCTTAGCAGAAATTTGGAATCAAAGAAAAGATGTCTTGCTTGTGTTAGGACTTTTCACTTCTAAACATCCAGAACTTGAAAAGTATGAAGACATTAAAGCTCGCTTAGACGAGGCGCTTGAATCGATTCCACTTGAAAATTTGGCACTTTCAACACAATGTGGATTTGCTTCTACAGAAGAAGGAAACGATTTGACTGAAGAAGAAGAATGGGCTAAATTAGCACATATTAAAAAGATTGTGGATAAAATTTGGAAATAAAGTAAAAGTGGTGGATTCTACCACTTTTTTTGTTTGTCAGTAAAGATTAAATGGCGCATAAGCTAAATTAGCTTTGCTTTGTTATAATAGACTTAAGCAAAAAATAAAGAAAGCGAGAAAAAAATATGAAATTAACAGCACTAGGTGTTTGGGGCGGATATCCTACGCGCGATGCCGGAACAACCTCTTATCTTTTACAATCAGAATCAGGCTTTAACATGCTTTTAGATTGTGGTTCACGCGCAGTGACAGAACTTGAACATGAATTGCAACCAACTCAACTTGATGCAGTTATTTTGAGTCATTATCATGAAGACCATATTGCAGATTTGGGGGCTCTTCGCCAATATCGTCAGCTTTATCCATTGGGTCAAGATGGTTGGGATGGAATGATGTTGCCTATTTATGGCCATGGGGAAAATGAATATGAATTTTCTAAATTAACTTTGGATAAGGTTTCGGAAGGTCATCTTTATGATGTCGAAAATGGAACAAAAGTTGGTCCTTTTGATATTACTTTTCTAAAAACAGTTCATCCTGTGGTGAATTATGCCATGCGCATTGTTGAACGCAGAACGGGACAAGTTTTGATTTATACTGGAGATACGGGTTATTTTGATGAATTGACTGACTTTGCCAAAGAGGCTGACCTTCTTCTTGCTGATGTTTATTTCTTTAAAGATAAAGCAAAAATGCCTAATCACTTATCATCAATTGAAGCCGGTCAAATTGCTAAGGATGCAAAGGTTAAAAAATTAATTTTGACTCATCTGCCACAATTTGGTGATTTGGATATTTTACTGACAGAAGCAAAAGAAGCAGCGGGGGATGCTGTCATTACTGATTTAGCAGTTCCGCATAAAAAATGGCAACTTTGATAAGCCCTTTTAAAAAGCTAATTTTCCTCATTTCATTTGTTATTTTACTGACAGGAATTTTCTTTGGCTTTGTCAGTATCCAAAATTGTGTGCTTAATTACAATCCACCAAAAACGAAAAGTCAGATTGAACAATTGGTTAAAAAAAGTGCTGACAGTTCTAAAACGAGGTTTGTCAGTGATGATAAGCACTATCATCGTAATTTATTTGTTTCTGACATTCATGGACGCTTATCTGGCTTGAAAAAAACGCTGACAGAGATTCATTTTAGTAAAAATGACCGGCTTTTTGTCTTGGGAGATAGCATTGATCATGGCCGTTTTGGCTTTGATGCTTTACTTTATTTGTTGAAAACTTTGCCAGATGCTGGTTATCATGTGACAGTCATGATGGGAAATCATGAGCAAATGTGGTCAGAACTTGCAAGTGACGGTAAAACGGATGAAGAGCAACTTTCTAATGCAATTGGAACGATTGATATTTATGAAGGGGCTCCACCAAATGGCTGGCAGTATTCAATTGAAAACTGGAAAAAACTGTCAGTTACTGACAGACAATTTTTACTGACAGAAATGAAAAATAACTTTGGTCAGCCAGAACAGTTGATTGAAAAAATTGGAAATAAGTGGGTGGTACTCTCTCATAGTGCAAAAATGAGCCTTTCTTATGAAAAAGAGAAGACAAAAGATTTGTTTTGGGAACATTTGCCAGGTGATTCTTTTGAACGGCGAAATAGTGTTGCTAAAGCTGTGGGCGTACCAAACACTGATGTTCAGGTCTTTGTTGGTCATGTGAGTGGTTTTTTATTTGGGAAACATCGAAACTATATTTGTTTAGATAATACAATTGTCAATGGGACATTAGAACAATTTGAAGCAGTTCCAGTCAAAATATATTGTCTTGAACAAGAGAAATTTTTAGGATAAATGAATTTTACAGAAGAAGAAAAAGAATTTTTTATGAAGGAAGCACTCAAAGAAGCGCAGAAAGCAGCTGAAAATGAGGAAGTTCCGATTGGAGTTGTCATTGTCAAAGACGGCGAAATTATTGCGCGTGATTTCAATAGGCGAGAGCTTGATGGTCGGGCGACACATCATGCTGAAGTTTGTGCGATTGAAGCGGCAAATCAGGCAGTGGGAAATTGGCGACTTCTTGATTGCGCCCTCTTTGTTACCATTGAACCTTGTGTCATGTGTGCCGGAGCAATTGGGTTAGCGCGGATTCCACAAGTTTACTTTGGAGCGACAAATCCTAAATTTGGAGGAACGGTCAGTCTTTATCAGATTTTAGAAGACAAGCGACTGAATCATCGAGTCCAAGTAGAATCGGGGATTTTAGAAGACGAGTGTGCAAAAATCATGCAAGATTTCTTTAAAAATAGACGAAAAAAATAAATTGTGTTATAATAGTTTTCGGAGCAATAAGTTTCTTACGAAGCGTGTCAGGACCTGACGGTAGCAGCACTAAGTATGGAGCTTATGTGCTCTTTTTTTTTTGTTCAATTTCAAACTTCATGAATGTTTCATCAACAGTTCATAAAATCAATTGTTTCACTTCATAACAGAATTTTTATTTTCCTCATATTTCATTATATTCAATAATTTTTGGGGATTTCTTGGGGATTTTTTGATTATTAAAATTTTGTCCCCATGAAGTACTAGAATCTAAAGCTTGGCGCAGAGTTATACGATTCTCAGGTAAAATATGTGTATAAACTCCCATCATCATTCGAGGATCTTTATGTCCAACACGTTCCATAATCATTTTTTCGGGAACTCCCTTATTGACCAAATAAGTTATATGGGAATGCCGAAGCATGTGAAGTGAAAAATAATCAGGATTTTTGCCGAATAATTGTGTTTTAGCACCTTCATATTTTAGAAACTGTGAAAGACCAGTGTAATTAATTTGTTTCCTTTTTTCTGTAACAAATATAAACTCAGAATTATATTTCTTGAAGTTTTGCACAATGTTAAGACAATGAGAATTAACATCAATCTCTCTGATAGAATCAATTGTTTTAACATTGCCCAGTCGTCGCCGCTTTGTATCCCATGACTTTGTTATTGAAATTCTTCCATTCAATAAGTCTACATCAGACCAATTTAGAGCGAGGGCTTCTCCAATTCTAAGCCCAGTCCAAAAAAGAAATTCAATTAAATCGATTTTTCTATGTGTTTCATCATTGCTGGCATCAAATCTCATTTGCTTAATAAGTAAGTTAAATTCATCAAGTGTAAAAAACTTTTGTTTTAGCTTGGCAACACTCTCTTTAGTTCGTGTATCTTTTGGAAGATCAAGGCGGTCAATAGGATTAGATTCAATGTATTCTGCAACGTATGCATATTTAAAAATACTATTGATTCCACGCTTTAAAGCATGCATTGTTTTGATAGACTTTGAATTAAGTACAATATAGTCTTGTATATCTCTTGCTTTAATATCTTTGATTTTCTTTTTTCCAAATGTTTTCAAAAATACATTTAAAAAACAAGATTCTTGATAAAAAGAAGAAGGAGCAAGTTCCATTTTTCTTTTCTTGCTAGACTGATTACTCACTTCAGTAACAGTAATTGACTCTATCTTTTTCTCTTTAATTTCCCTTTTTTTAGTTTTCTCCTTAATTTTCCTCTCAATTAAGTTGAGTGCTTCTCTTTGTGATTCTCGTGTTTTTGATTTCATTGTTACACTAACTTCATGCCAACTTCCATCTGTATCTCTATACTTTTCACGGAAACGATATTTACCATTGGGCATTTTTTTTATATTCATAATTTCTCTTTTCTATTCAAAAAAGAGAGTAAATAGATACTCTCATTATAGCACAGGATCAAAGGGTTTTTATACGTTGGTTTGATTTCCAACGTAGGAAATCTTCAAAACCAGAAATACTGACTCTCACTGATTTAACTCCCCATTTAAGAATAATATTATGAAAATCAGGATTTCGTCGAACCTCTGTTAGGATATTATCTAAAGTACGAGGTGGAATGCTGAATATTTCAGCAATTTCTGATTTTTTTGCATATACTTTTTTAGTCATTTTTATACTCCTTTATGTAAATTTGTGGTTTGCTCAAATTGTAACGTTTTGAATCAAGATAAATTTTGAAAAAATAACTCTTGTCAAAAACAAATTGTAAAAAGTGGGGGTAGTGTTCCGCAATTAAATCTGTAAAGTCCGCAAATTCTTGGACCTCTGAATCTCTCATGACTTGATAAAGTTGCCCCAGTAAATCAGGGCTATTCTCCGTAAGGAATTGTTCAAGGTTGAATCCACAGCCACTTTCAATTTCATTGATATCGTATTTTGTTTTATCAGGGTTTTCTGCATGTGTGAAATAATCAAACATGCCTTTGGGGGACATTACCACTTCCACGTGTGAAGGGGCATTTAATTTCTCTGAAACGAGGTCGGATACTTGTGTGTAGCTTTTGAGTGATTCAAAGAATAAAGCCCCGTGTTTATGTGATTTTTTAAATTCGCCAGTTGTTGAATTGACGTCTTTATCATGCCAAGGGCTTAAAATAAATGGTACATGGAGTTCTTCAAGCCTTCCCAGATAATCCTCAGGAGTAGATTCCTGATAAATTAAGAAAGCCCACTTGTTCGAACGTTTCTCTTTTTTCATAATTTTCTCATTTCATGATTAATGATTATTGATTCAATGGGGGTCGTAGTAAGCCCCATTGAATCTTTTATTTTTGTGTTTAGAACAAACCCTTTGGAGAAGAGCTTGTGTTGATTTGAAACAGGGGGCTTTTTTGTTTGCCTTTGGCACAAAAGCCCCCTGTTTTTTATCTTTTTGTCCCTTTTAGCCAAAGGGCTTGTTCAATACGTTCAAAGTTTGAAATGAGGTATTGAGGGTAGCGACTGGCAATTTCCTCTTTTATCTCATTTTCAAGTGCTTTTAGTATTTTTTGAGCCTGATAACTTTTGGGCAAGCTTAAATAAAGGATGAGTTCCTTCTCGTTGAGTTCTAGTATTAGTTTTCTAACCGCTTGATTATACTTTGAGAGCGTTAAATCTTGAGCAGAAGTGCTTTCCTCTTTTGAGTTCTTACGTTCATCCTGAAGGAGAAATTTTCTAAGGCGATAAGAGCCACGAATAGACAGGTAAAGATTTTTTATTCGGTCTTTTTTGAAACGCTCAATTACTTCTAAACTAAGGAATAAAAAAGAGAGACAAGCGAGGGTTATTGCAATCAAGATAAAGAGATGATGAATAAAGAGAAAGTGAGTTAAAAAGGATTTGAGTTGGGGGAAAGAGGCTGAAACCTTCAATCTTTCATTTAGCCAGTTCAGTAGTTCAAAGAGGAGCGAGAGGACAAAGGCGATGAAAGCAGAGAGGATTCCCTTTCTAAAGGCAATAAACCGCCTCATGAAACATGTTTTTTTCATTATAGTATCCCTTCTTGTGTGTAGAATGTTGGGGTTAAAAGTGGTAAGACTTGATAAGGATGCTCATTATCAATGACTTGGATTAAGCCCGTTCCTTTTCCAATTGGAATAACGATTCCTGAGGGGTCTAAATCGGGGAAAAGAAATTGAATCGTTTTAGAATTAATATTTCCAATCTGAATCAAAACATTCATTTGTTCTCTGACCGAAACAGGAACGGCATTATAATCAAAACGTTGGCTTACTAATACGAGGTGGCAACGGGTGGCACGTCCCAATAATGCAATGGTGCTTAAAAGAGAGAGAAAACTCTCTTTAATGGTTTTATTCACCCCCTCTGTTAACGCGAGCGTTTCATCAATAACAAGGGTAAAATGTTCGAATTCATGATGTGGATTTTCAAAAAGAATCGCTTGTCTTTCATAGATGACAGCTATCATTTTACTTAGGGTGTCATTAATTTCACTAACAAAATCACTCTTACTCCGATTTGAAGAGGGATGGATTACAGGGATATGATGTGTTTTCGCCCACCGTGAAGGAGTATCATATTTGGGGTCACAAATGATGAGTTGTGACATGGTAGCGAGCATTTCAAGGAGATAGGTTAAGGCATAACTTTTTCCTGAACCGCTATTTCCGGCAATCACAATGCCTGTTACTTTATCAAAATCAAGCGTTAAGTTTTCCATGAGTGGAATTTTATTGCCTTTATTTTCTTGTGCAAAAGTGGTTAAATTCGGAATGACTAACCGTTTAGAGATTCCTTTAAACCAAGGGAAGAACAAAGCTCGTTGAACATGAAAATCATCGGAATCTAAAGGGACAAAGTAAGCGGAGTTTTGTTTTAAGACGGTATATTGTGGATAGAGTGACGCATTCGCAATCACAAATATTTTTTGATACAAGTCATTATCAATCAAATAGCCCGCAGGCAAGCGAGGGATAAAATAGAATCCCTCTGCTTTGACCTCCAAGCCAAAAGCGTTACAATAACTTGTTTCACCATCTACATTTAAAGCCATGTTTAGACTTTGAAGGAGATAGCGCTCAAGTTCATCTAGTGTCATTATTTCACAACTTTCAATTTTTTAGCTTTGAAGTAGACATTTGATCGAATCTCAATGCCTTCTAATTGTTCGAATTCAACGATCGAGAGAAAGTCTGGAAGTTCTGGTTCCTCTTCAAATTTAATGGTAAAAGGATTCAATCCTTTTTGAATGAACCACAATTTATAACCTGTGATTTCGTCCGTTCGTTTGTTATCAATAAATTTGTGTTGTATTTCAATAAAAGAAGTCACACATTGAATGGGTAAGCTAAGGTCAATATGTTTTTTTGCAGTATCGACACTGTAACTGTTTGAGCGAGTATTATTTAATTTCATTGGGATTTCCTCCATAAAAGATTGACTGTCAGCACACAGCCAAGTGAAGTGCTTAATTCTTCATGACGAATAAACACGAGTGACGACCAAAAGATTGTGCTGAAATCCTTTGATGAACACTATTATAAATGAGATAAAAAATAAAAGATATAGGAGTGCGCCCCCTTTTTTTGAAGGGCAAAAATCCTGATTTAAAAAGCTTTCTTATTTGAAGTTCTTTGAAAATAACAAAAAAGTATAGGA
Source organism: Lactococcus sp. S47 (assembly GCF_016517475.1). NCBI lineage: Bacteria > Bacillati > Bacillota > Bacilli > Lactobacillales > Streptococcaceae > Lactococcus > Lactococcus sp. S47. The sequence continues at coordinate 153,367 of NZ_JACVUB010000006.1, read as the reverse complement.
GTGAATTCCTATACTTTAAATTTTTTCCCAATTTTCATACCCATTTTCTGTTAAAAATTTATTAATTTCACTGAAAGGTTGAAGATAGTAGGTATTGATTAAATAGTCAAAAATTCTATCTTTTTCACTCTCACCAAAGCAATAACCATAGAGATTTAAAATAAACATTGAAATTTTAGGAGGAAGATGTAGGACGATACAAAGGCGACAAAGTTTTTCCTTTGACGGAGTTGTATTTTTTTCAAAACTATACCAATCAGTTAAAGTTGTTGTATCAGTAGCCATTCTTAGGCAGATTTGTCTTTTAGTAAGATTGGATTGGAATATTACATCATGTAAAATTAGTTTTTTGTTCCGCTTATTTCCATTCTCATCGTATTGGAGGGAAAAAAGAAATGAATCAATATCTTTGAAGACACTTGAAGCATTATTTTTTATTGCAAAACGTGTTAAATAATCTGTCTCTTTTGATGATATCTTTTTGGTATTATATTTGTCATCATTATTCATCTTTTCCCTCCCTTCTTTCATTTTGTTTTATTATATCTTGTTTAAAATTTCGACCTAAAAGAATCCCTTTTTTACTAAAATCAATATAAAATGGAAAGTTTTTTATCGTGAATTTTTCTCTTTTTTGTGAATTAGACAACAAAAAAACTCAAGTAAGCCTTACTTGAGCCTTTATATTTATTTTTGGGCATAACAAAAACGCTCTCGAAGATTTATATTTCATAAGGTAATATAAAACTAGACAACGTTTTTGTCTTTTGGGATTGTCTAGTTTCCCTTGAACAAAAACTTTTATTTTAGAATTTCATTGTAGCAAGTTTGAAAATCAAAAGCAACCCAAATTAGCGTGGTTAAGCGCTCTATAGTGAGAAGTATGACGGAGAGTTTACAGTTTTTCCGAATGAATAGAGCGGAACTAGGAGATTAGGGAAGTATGGGGAAGAATCAGGCTCTAAAAAAAATAATTCCAACGGATTAATTTTTAATATTATTTTTTTAATGACATATTATTAAAATTGTAATTATTGTTTGCATAACTGTAAAAAAGGAAGTATAATGAGCTTAATAAAATATAAATTTTAAAAGTGAGGGTTTATATGGGGACGTCAAAAATTAGTTCCAGTACTGCAGTTGCAGAAAATGCGATTTCAAAATTACAGGGTTCAACTTTTTCACATCAAGGGCAACAAGTTGAAACTTCAGGAACTACGTTAAAATGCATGAGTTCCGCAAAACAGTTGAATAACGACTTGCTTAAAGATTTGAATGAGTTAGTACACTCGATTCAAGGTCAATCTAAAAAAGTCAAAGGGTTAGCGGAAATGATTGAAAGTCGAGACCGACAAGATGCGAGAGACTTAGCTACAATGAATTGGGGATTCTAGTGCAAAGAGATAAAAATGCAGACCAACGCTTAGAATTAAATCGTCAAATTGCTCATAAAGAAAGTCAGCTTGACGAATTGAATCAAGAAAAGCAAAATTACATACGTCAAATTGAACATTATCAAGATGAGATGAATCGTCTTTATCGTGAAGAAGAAGAACTTTATTATAACATTGAGCAAAGTGGGCGTTCGTTGGGGTGGAATGCTTCGTCTTGGCGAGAAGTTCGACGTGCCATCTTAGGCTTTTCCAGAAGTCAATTAGAACAAATGGAACAAGACTTTCGTAATGAGGCCATTCAGCTTCAAAACGAAATAGAAGAGGCTCAACGAGAAAGGAATGCTTTGCCATGGGATTAAAATATTCGAAAGCAGACGGAGAAAGTCTTGTTTCTGCTTTAACTACTAATGTTTCAAGTGCTGAAGAAATCATCAATGATTTGCAAGAGGGAGTGAATCACTTGATTTCTCAATTAGATAACCCTTCTTCGGGACTTTCAGGAAAAGCTTATCATGCAGCGAACACACTTTTCAAACAAATTGTTGTACCAACTTTGTCTGAACTTAAAAGTGCAACCACCACGATTCAATCAGAATTGACGACCTACAAGAATAGCATTAAAGCCTTTGACCGCTATCCAGACGCTGTTTATGATAAAAATGAGTTTGAACGTTTGCTTAATATCAAGCGTCAGCAAAAAGCTTTAACCGAGAACCATATCAATATTTTCATGCAGGCTTTAAGTACTGCTCTTTCAAAGACAGCGACCGAAAACCTTATCTTTGAGGGCAAGGGCCTAGAAAGTGTCGTGAATCATTATGAAAAAGAAATTCGAGAACTGGAAGAGAAAAAACAAATTTTAGAAGAGGTTGAAAGTCAAACGAGTTCTCTATTTGAACATAGCTTACAAGACTTTAAACAGGCTTTGCAAGGAGCTAAAGCCCTAAAACAAGGCTCGTTTGATTCTAAAGGAAACTTTACGTTTAACAAGAATCAAGACATGAGCTGGTATAAAAAGTTGACAGGTAAAGATGTCAACGATTCATTAATCTCTAAAAAAGATGATGAAATTACCCTTAAAGACCTCTTGGAAGTAAATGTCTCAAAAGAAAACCAAGCGACTTTCGAGCAATTGAAAAAAATATCTGAAGCGACCGGGATGTCTCTTCAAGCAGTTTGGAATTTATTTTCTGAAAGTAAGAAAAAAGAATTTAGTGAAAATTTTGAGGACTTTCAAAAATTTATAAAATATGGAAAAAACGAATGGAATAAGGCTGTTAAAACTCCTGAAGTTCATGGTGATGATACAATAAAAATTATCACAATCTATTATGAATATGGTGGAACAACGTATACTGCTGTTTATAAGGTGAACGAAACTACAAATACACTCCTTTTTCAAAGTGGTGGTGGTTGGGTTGATGAATTTAAAACTTATAATTTTGGTGCTGACCAACGAGATGATTTATATGGTGGAGATTTTGGAGAAAATGGTCCAGCTGATAATAAAGAAGTTTTCTTTGATGGTGTTTTAGGCTTAGAAAGTGCTCTACAAATTGATTCTGAAGTGAGAAAATCTTTTAAAATACAAGAAGATACAATGTCTGGAACAAAATATTTAGAAAGCATAGATAATTAGTATGACGGATAGACAATTAAATTTTTATAAGAGGATTTTAACTTTATCTAGAAGTAATCAAACGACATCTGAAGAAAAAAAATATTTGTTGTTGGCAGCAGACGCACTTGATAAAGGGAGTGATTTTAAGAAAACCATTAACACTTTATGTCGAGCTTTCAAGGCCCTCGACAAAGGTAAGTTACAAGCTAATGGTTTAACGATTGGTTCAAAGCTACTTTTTGAAGATTTGAAATCTATTTACGGAGAACCTCAATCTACAGATATATATGCTGAAAAATTAGCGTCAGTGCAAAAAGGAAGACAAAATTATCAAAAGGCTTCAATTTGGGTTTCTATTATTTTAGGTGGGATTATAATTATTTATTATATTTTTGCAAAATAAAAGGAGTTGAAATGTTAACAGACAGACAAAAGAAATTTTTAACTCAAATGACAGAATTAATCAAAGAGAATTCTAGTGCAACTTATAAAGAAAAAGTATATTTAAAGCGAAGTGTTGAAGCTATACAGTTTGATACTAAGTTTCAAGATGGAGTAAATGCTTTGAATTTATCTTTAAAGGGGCTAGTAGAGCGAAAAAAAGAACTATCACCTGAAGTCTTAAAACTTAATAAAGAATTAGTTGAAATTTACGGAGAACCTGGATATAGAACGGGTGTTAAAGATACCAGTGTGTCTCCGGGAGTAAATGCAGCTTTTTCTAGTATTATTCCTTAAAAAATAAAAAGCCCTTTTGGGCTTTTTTCTAATTGTTTGAGATATTCTGAAGGGGATAAGTAAAATAACTCAATTCCTATAAATTAAATGTAATATATAAAAGGTATAGTGAGCGGTTGCAAAATAATGAAAAAACTTGTAAAATTAGGGTAATATTAAAAAACTAGGAGAAATTATATTTATGGAGAAAGCAAGGGTAATAGCGAGTCTCACCAAAATATCTACAATATTACTACCTGAAGTTAATGGTAGGTGTCCTTTATGCGGTAAATATCCGCTATCTCAGGAAAAAAATGGAAGAATATTAAAAAATTATGAAGTTGCTCACATTTATCCCCATTCTCCAACAAAGGAACAATTAAAGGTGTTACAAGGGGTTCCAAGAGCTGATGACATAGAGAGTCTAGATAATGTGATTTTGCTATGTAAAGATTGTCACTCTAAACAAGACTTTCATACTACGGTAGAAGATTATACGAACTTATTTAATATAAAGAAGAGGCTACAAAATAATGCAATAAGTAGAGAAAGGCTAAGTAATAATAATATTGACGAATCTATTTTAAATATAATACATTCTTTGAAAAATTTAAAAAAAGCTGATTTGAAACGTTTAGATTTAAAAATGGAGCCACTTAAAATAAGTCAAAAAGTTAAAGATGATTTTTTACTTTTAGATGCTATAAAGGATAAAGTATTAAGATACTATCGCTTTATTCAAGAACAATTTCAAATCCTAGAGGGTTACTCATCTAATAATTTTGAGATAGTTGCAAGTCAAATAAGAACTGCATATTTAAAAGCGAACTCTTCAGGAATTTCTCAGGAAGAAGTTTTTAATCAGTTAGTATCATGGTTAGAAAATATTAATTCTGAAACAAGTAGTAATATAGCATGCCAAATTATTATTGCTTTTTTTGTACAAGATTGTGAGGTTTTTGATGAGATTTCCAAGTAAGGTAACTCCATATTCAGATAGTATTTTCCCGTTAGCTATTAAAAATTTAAAATTAGTAGGGAATGACTCTATAAAAGTTTTGGAACTTTATAAAAAGTCCGGAATGGTCTCGACAGAATTTATAGATTCGCTGTGCTTATTATATGCTTTAAAAAAAATACAATTAAACGAACAAGGAGAACTTGAAAATGTTATTAGAGTTAAGTAGTGATAAATTTTTTACTTTTGGTGAAAAAAGAAAAAAAATAGTTTTTAAAAAAGGATTAAACATAGTCACTGGAGATGATAATAAAAGTAACTCTATAGGTAAGAGCACATTCTTAATGATTATCGACTTTTGTTTTGGCGGAAAGGACTATATTGATAAAGGAAAAGACATAGTTGCGAATATAGGACATCATGTAATAAATTTTGCGTTTGATTTTGAAGGAGAGATTTATTACTTTTCTAGAAATACAAGTACTCCTAATATTGTTAATGTTTGTGATAAGAGTTATAGAATTTTGGAGGGAAGAGACCTAGATGTAAAATCTTTTACGAGCCTTCTCAAATCAATGTATAAATTAGAAATTAATTTATCCTTTAGGGATATAATATCCAAATATTTTAGAGTTTATGGGAGAGATGTTACAAAAGAATCAAAACCTTTAGCAGTTGGAAATGAAGCTGAAGATAAGTCTGTAAAGAGACTTTTAAAGTTATATAATTATGACTTCAGTCAAATGGAGAAAAAAGTTGATACAGAAGTGGAAAAAAAGAATATCTTTAGAAAATCTATTAATTCGGGGATTCAAGAAAGAATTGGTAAACGAGAATATGATAAAAATAATAAACTAATTGAACAGAAGCAAAATGAAGTTCTGGAATTGTCAGAAAATTTTATTGGCACACATGAGGCAGAACAAATTGCTAATTTAAAGTTAGAACTAAGTCAACTGAAAAGGCAAAAAAATAAAATAGAAATGGAAAAAGCAATCACTATTGAGAATAGAAGTCAGTTGTATTTTGATGAGGAAGAAGCGATAAAATTTTTTCCAAATATTGATGTAAAAAAAATATCACAGATTGAAAATTTTCATAAAAATATCACAAATATTTTAAAAAGTGAGATTGATGAGGAAATAAAACAAAAGCAATCAGTTTTAAACGATATAAATAATCAAATAAAAAATATTGAGGATCGATTATCTCAGTTTTCTTCTTTCAAAGATATAAGTAGAAAACAGCTTATTTTTGTACAGGAAGCACAACAACTTGTTGATGAATTAGAAAGTAAAAATAAAATATATGTTCAGGAGGTAGAGCTAAAAGAATCAAGTGTTAAAGCAATTGATGACTTGAATGATATGCTTGAAAAGCCAATAGAAGAAATTTCGAATCGTATTAATCAAAGTTTAAAAAATTATAATTCTATTATTTTTCATTCTAAAGATAGAATTTCTCCAAAGATTAATTTTAAACTTAATAAAATGAAAAAATGGATGTATGATTTCAAAACTGAGAATGATACGGGAACGGGAGCAGCTTTTAAAAGTATGATTTTACTTGATTTAACTATTTTGAAAGAAACTGTACTTCCAGCAGTTGCACATGATTCCTTTCTTTTTACAGATATAGAGAACTCAACTGTTTGTGAGATAGTAAAAATATATAATCAATTTTCCAAACAAATTTTTGTTGCATTAACTGATAAAGTCAGCTATGGAGATCCAGAAGCAGGACGTATAATTAAAGAGAAGGAGGTTTTGTATTTGTCAGCTAATGGCAATGAGTTATTTGGAGAGAGTTGGAAGACAGAACGAAAAAAATGACATAAAAATAAGTTCATCATCATAAGATGAACTTATTTTTATATCAGGAACGTTATAATTCTTGTCCAATTATCTAGTTTATAGGTGTAATAAAAAATATAGCAGTTTACACTATATTTATGCTGTATGCTATGCAATAGGAAACTTCGGGGAAGTCTCTCAATATCTGTAATTTTTGTTTCAGTTATAGCAGGAGTTTGGAGAGATAATAGTCAAAATCATTTATGTTAATATTCCAAGCAAAAACCTTATAGCAATCGAGCTTTAAGGTTTTCTTTGTTCATACATCTTATATTGTCAAAGTAAAATGTGAAGAAGAAAGTATTCCTATTGATTTATAATGAATAATATTGAATTTTAAAGTCATAAAAATTAGTAATAAATCTATACCTCGACCTATACTGAAGTGTAATGAAACTCTTATTTCGTTTTTAAGTTCAGTTATAAATACTCAGTAAAGAATATATAAAAGTAAAAAAATAGAAGAAATTATGATAAGCTTATGATATAAAAAGATTGGTAGTTTAGGTGTAATTTATGGTAACGATTAGAGAAGTCGCAAAAAAAGCAGGTGTTTCTATAGGAACAGTTTCAAGGTATTTGAATGGGCATCAATTAAAAAAGGCAAATATGATTAATGTTAAAGAAGCTATTGATTTTCTGGGATTTGAAGAAAACATTATTGCCAAAGGCCTAAAGAACAATAGAAGTCATTCAATTGGAGTGCTTGTAAATTCTTTAACAGATGTTTTTGCGACTTCCATTGTTTCGAATTTGGAAAACTATTTAGAAGAAAATAACTATAGCCTACTTTTGGGAGACTACCAAAATGATTACAAAAAATTAGAAAAAAAATTGGAATTTTTAAGATCTAGATCAGTAGATGGGATAGTAGTATTTCATTTAGAAAAGAGTTTGCCTATTTTAAGCAAATTAAGAGAAGAAGGTGTGGCAATTGTCGCTGTTGACTCTCCAATAAAAGGATTTAAAACTGATACAGTATTGGTAGATAATTACCAAGCTTCTTTTAATGCTGTTGAAAAATTATATGAAAATGGTCATAGAAATATAGGGATTGTATCAGGAACTACAAATAGATACATTGGAGCAGAACGTTTTAAGGGTTATAGAGAGTTCATGGAATCAAAAGAGATATTTTCTAAAAGTTTAGTTGTTAATGGGGATTACACAAAGGAAGCAGGCTATCGTGGTGCTTTGAAGCTATTAGAAAATGAAAAGCTAACAGCTATTTATTCAACGAATTACTATATGACTCTAGGAGTAGTACAAGCATTATTTGAAAAGAAAATCAAAATTCCAGATAATATTTCAATTATTGGTTTCGATCATTTTGAACTTAGTGATATTATTGAACCTAAATTAACCGTAATTGAACAACCTATTAAAGAAATGGGACTTAAAATTGGTGAATTAATTTTGGAAAGAATAAAAGATAAAAATCAAGGTCAAACAGCAACAATTGAAATTAGCACAAATTTATTATGGAGAAAATCAGTAAAAAAAATAAATTAGGGTTGTAATTAAATCGCTTTCATGTTATACTGTTCTTGTAAAATTAAAACGGTTCAAAAAAAGGAGGACATTTATGAAAATTTTACTTGCGTGTGGTGGTGGAATGAGCTCTTCTATCTTAGCTGAAAATCTAGTTGCTGAAGCTAAAAAACAGGGGAATAATGACTTTATGATGGAAGCGACTGGTACGGAAGAAGTTTCTTTAAAAATGCAACAGGATAACTGGGACGCGTTGTTATTGGCTCCGCAGGTTAGCTTCCGAAAAGAGCACTTACAAAAAGACGCTGATAGTTATGGGATTCCATTAATTCCAATTGAAGGAATCCTATATACACCTATGGGGATTCCAGACTTATACAAATTGATACAAGAAAAAGTTCATAAATAAAGATATTCTTTATTTAATTTAAAATTAAACCGGTTCAAAAATAAAAGGAAATAAAAAAATGAACAAAATAAATTTTAATAAGATAGTTCAGACAATGGGGAACATTGCTAATAACCGATATCTAACAGCTGTTAGAAATGGTATGAGCGTTATTATTCCCGTAACCATCATTGGTTCAATTTTTATCATCATGTTGAACTTACCTATTGATGCTTGGAAAGATTTTATTACTCCCTATGCTGATAAATTGACGATTCCAATGGACTTTACAATGAACTTCATGTCTGTATATGTTTGTATAGGTGTTGCTTCAAGTTTATGTGAAGTTTATAAGATTGATAAAGTGTCTACGAGTGTGTTAGCAGTACTTGCTTTCTTAATTGCTGCAATTTCTCCTGCTACAATTGCTGAAGGTGTAGCTAAAAAAGCTGGCTTATCTGTTAGCGGAACTTTTTTACCAATGGGTAATTTTGGTGCTGGGGGTTTATTCACAGCAATAATTGTTTCAATTTTCACAGTAGAAGTTGTTCGTTTCTGTATAAAGAAAAATATGGTTATCAAGATGCCACACGGTGTCCCAACTTCTGTCATTAATTCGTTTGCTGCCTTGATTCCTGGAGCACTTGTTATTGTCGCTGTTTGGATTATTAAAGTAGGTTTAAATTTCGACATTAATAGTGCTTTACAGTGGGTATTTTCTCCAATAAGATATTTTGCTGGAGACAATGTACTATCCGTGATTGTTCCAATTCTATTAATTACAATTGTTTGGGTATTTGGTATTCACGGCATGATTATTGCAACACCTATTCTATATCCATTTTGGTATGATAATTTGAATGCCAATATCAATGCGGCAGCTACAGGGCAAGTGGTTCCTCATTTTATGACAGAACAGTTTTTCCAATGGTTTATTTGGATTGGTGGAGCTGGAGCAACACTTTCCCTTGCTTTTCTAATGGCCTTCTTTGGAAAATCTGAATTTAGTAAAAAAATGGGGCGTTTTACTTTAGTACCAGGTATTTTCAATATCAATGAGCCACTTATCTTCGGTGTTCCAATAGTAATGAATCCGTTTTTCGCCATTCCATTTGTATTAGCTCCAGTAGTAATGGGGATTATTACTTATTTAGCAATGGGAGTTTTCCATTTGGTAAATTACCCGATTGCAATTGCTCCATGGACACTTCCTGCTCCGATTGGGGCAATGATGGCAACAGGTTTAGATTGGAGAGCAGCAGTACTTGCGATTATAAACATTATTGTAGCAGGATTAATCTACTATCCATTCTTTAAGGCTTTTGATAAAAATATGATTGCAAAAGAACAAGAAGCTTGAAGAGAATTGGACATTTCAACTGGCTTTTAGCAAGAAATCAAGAATTAGAAGGAAGAAACAATGTTAGGAATTTCTATTTATCCTTATAAGGAAAATATTAAAGAGACATTAGCTTATATCGAATTAGCTTCAAAGTATAACTTTAAAAGAGTGTTTACCAACTTATTGATGATTGAGCAAGGAAAGGAAGAAGAAACATTAGAAAGTTTAAAAGTTTCAATTAAACATGCTAGAAAATATGGAATGGAAGTGATATTAGATTTAAATCCAGCTGTTTTTGAACAATTAAATATTAGCTATCATGATTTGACTTTCTTTAAAGAGATGGGAGCTACAGGAGTACGCTTGGATTCTACTTTTGATGGACTAGTTGAATCATTAATAACATTTGATGATTCACAACTAGATTTAGAGATAAATATTAGCAATGATACTTATTACTTAGAAAATGTAATTTCTTATCAACCTAATATGAAGCGGATCATTGGTTGCCACAATTTTTATCCACAAAGGTTTACAGGACTAGATTATGACTATTTCATAAAATGCTCAAAAAAATATAAAGAAATGGGGCTACGAACAGCAGCATTTGTAAATTCTCATTCAGCAGATCATGGGCCTCATATGTATACAAATGGTCTTTGTACCTTAGAATTGCACAGAGACTTACCAATAGAAATACAAGCAAAACATCTAATTGCAACGGGATTGATTGACGATATTATCATCGCTAATGCATATGCAAGTGAGGAAGAACTTAGCTTACTGAGCAATTTGAGAGATGATCAAATTGAACTTGACGTTATATTTGATTCGAAAACTACTTCTTTAGAAAAAGAAGTGATTCTTAATAACCAACATTTTAATCGGGGAGATATCAATAGTTATAGTATTCGTTCAACATTTGTTAAACTAAAATATCAAGAACAAAGTATTCCGGAACACAATACCAAGGAAAAGGTTGAATTTGGAGATATCACACTAGGGAATAATTCTTTTGGTCAGTACAAGGGTGAGGTCAATATTGTTAAAAAAGAAATGCCCAATGCAGCTCATGAAAAAAATGTTGTTGCGAGAATTACTGAGGATAATCAATTTTTAGTAGAGTATATCAAACCTTGGACTAAATTTAGATTTAGAGAGGTAAAAAGAGAAATTGAGTAATTTACCCTATCGCCAGGTGCATCTTGATTTCCATACACCTGCTCTTCCATTTACATTAGGGAGGCATTTTGAAAAGAAAAATTTTCAAAAAATACTAAAAAGTGCTCGGATTAATTCAGTAACTTTAACAGGAAGATGCCATCATGGCCATATTTATTATGATACTAAACTTCCAGCGAAACATCCTCAGTTAGCTAATGATTTTCTCATGATGGAGGTTGATGCCTGTCATGAAGTAGGAATTAAAGCTCCAATTTATCTCACGGTGGGCTGGGACGCCTTCTCAGCAGATCGTCATCCGGAATGGTTGGAAAGAAAACCAGATGGTAGTCTCTACGGATTTGATGATTATGGTCAACTTTCTCCAGGCTGGAAAACTTTATGCTTTAATACTCCTTACCTTGACTATCTTAAATATCAAATTGTTGATACAATGAAACATTTTGGATCAAAGTTAGATGGTTTATTTTTTGATATTGTTTGGCAAGATCCTTGTTCATGTAATTACTGTATTGAAAAAATGCTGAATCTTAATTTAGATCCAACTAATGAAAAGGATAGAATCTCATTTGCAAAACTGACAGAACAATTTTTGAAAGATGAGATATCTGCTACTGTAAAGGGTGAATCTAATGACTGTCCAGTATTTTTTAATGAAGGAAATATTTTACCTTCAATTCGTAAAAATTTATCGGAATATAGCCATTTGGAAATAGAGTCACTTCCAAGTGGAGAATGGGGTTATCAACACTTTCCAACAACAGTAAGGTATGCTAAAAATCTTGGCAAAGAATATGTGGGCATGACAGGTAAATTTCACAAGGTTTGGGCCGATTTTGGAAGCTATAAAAATAAGGCTGCACTTGAATATGAAACATTTCTTGCCTTAGCTCATGGAGCAAAATGTTCAATTGGAGATCAAATGTACCCTGATGGGACACTACAGTTGGCGACTTATGAATTAATAGGCTCTGTTTATCGTCAAGTAGAGAAGTTGGAAAAATATAACGATGGTAGTCAAGCATTGACTGAAATTGCCATTGTCCATCCAGGTATAATTGCTGATAGTGAATTAAAAGTCGATTTATCCTTAGCTGGAGCAGTCAATATGCTAAATGAAAAGCATTATCAATTTGATATTGTGGATCAATGGATGGATTGGACTAAGTATAAGCTAATCATTCTTCCTGATAAAATTATTATATCAGAAGGGCTTAAGAGAAAAATACAAGAGTACTTTGAGAAAACTGATGGAAAAATTTTGGCAACTTATAAAAGTGGTTTAGATGCAGAAAATAGATTTTTGTCAGACTGGGGAATTAATTATATTGGTAAAAATACATTTGTTCCAACTTATGGAAAATACCATGGGCTTTTTGAAAATCATTTGCCCAATGGAGAACTTGTTCTTCATGGTGAGGGGCTTTTAGTATCTCCACAAGGAGCACAAGTTTTAGGTGATGAATATCGACCTTTATTCCAGAGAAACTACCAGCATTATTATTCACATTTTCAAGCACCGGTTTCTGAGAATAAAGAAAATCCTGTGGCAACAAGCAGTGACCGTGTTTATTACTTTAGTCACCCCCTATTTGAAATGTATAAACGCCAAGGAGTTTTGCAATATAAACAAATGATAAATCTTACCGTAGATGAAGCATTGGGACAGACCGTTTTAAAAACGAACATGCCTTCTAGTGGAGATATTATTTTAAATCATAATAAGGAGAGAGGAGAGTTAATTTTAAATCTTTTGAATTATATTCCTCAAAGAAAAGCGATAGAATTGGATACAATTGAAGAAGTTATTCCTCTTTATAATGTAAAAATTGTTTTGTCAGTAGAAAGTATCAGTAAACAAATCAATATTGATATTAAAAAAATTAAAAGCGTCAAAGTAGTTCAAAATAATGATGAAATTGAATATAGAGTAAAAGATAACTCTCTGGAATTTGTTGTCCCAGAAGTTAAGGGTTATGAAATTGTGACATTAAAATACTAAAGGAGAAGAAATGGAAGGTTTAGAGTTGATTGCTTTCAATATTATTGGAATGGTTGGGAGTGCAAAATCAAAAGTAATGGAAAGCATGACAAAAGCAAGAACTGGCGAATTTGAAGTAGCAGAACAGTTAATCAAAGAAGCAAATGAATTCCTAGTTCAAGGTGAAAAAGAACACTTTCAAGTTATTACGCAGGAAGCTAAAGAGAAAAATGTTGAATTGACCCTTCTTTTCATGCATGCAGAAGATCAGCTGATGTCTACGGTGACTTTGAGAGATATTGCTAATGAAATGATTGAGAATTATCGGATGATGTTTAATTTGAAATCCTTGATTGACGGGAACTTAGAATGATCATTATAGGTTTAATTGCTGGTGGATTAACCAGTGTCTCCTTTATTCCTCAAGCCATTAAGACGATAAGGACTCAAAATACTTCTGGTATTTCACTTACTACATATATGTTATTCACAATAGGTGTAGCTCTATGGGTGATTTATGGATATTTCACTGAAGATTTTGCTATTTTATTAACAAACCTAATTACTGTTATGCCTTCATTAACAATTTTAATTATGAAGGTAAGAAATAGCTTTAAATGAATATTATATCCTTGTAAAGGAGTAGAGCGAGATATAAGATATTTAAAAACAGTTCATATTATTCATGAACTGTTTTTTTATCTATTCACTCTCTTATGGGGATGTTCTTGGGAATTTATATGTTATAAAATCTCAAAACAGCTTAATATAAGTTATTAGAGCATTTTATCAACTTATGTGCTCTTTTTTTGTATCCTTATTTATGGTAAAGTATCATTATAAAGATGACAAAGGAGGAGTTTATGAAAAATGAAAATTGGAAAAATGTGAAATGGGTAATTTTAGTTTTAGTGGTAATTTTGATTCCTTTAGTAATTTTTAAATCTTGTCAGAGTTTGACTAAAAGTCAAAATGAGAAGAAAAATAAAAAAGATTCAATTCATTTTTTGCATGGCGCTTGGATTTCAGATGTAAGATTACCAATGTCTAAAGAGCTCAAGGTACAATTTTATCGAGCCAATTTGGATAATGAGTCTCATTTTAAGTATGGTAAAGAACAAGTGGAGTTAATATTTAGAGAATTGAAAAATGGTCGAGGGAATATTGATGGGGAATTTGTAAGAGAAAATTCTGTTTATCGCCCATTGAATGAACTCGACAAAGATGGTTTTCGACCAGTGAAAATAAATATTAATAAAAGAGGAGAAGAAGCTTTTTTCCGTTATAAAGTTATTAATAAAAATAAAGTAAAAATGAGAATTCTTCCTTCAGGAAGTGATAAGGTTGCTGATGAATTTGAGGTTTATTTTATAAGAGAAAATGGTTAACTTACGCCGTCTAAAAAAACTCTGACTATTTGTCAGAGTTTTTTTTGTGGTACCAAAGCATTGACCACTGTGATTTGAGAAATGAGCGTTTCATTTTCGTCAGTGATTTTGATTTCCCAGACATGGTTGCGTTTGCCATTTTTGAGGAGAAGACCGCGGGCATTTACGAAACCTTCGCATTTTTTTGGATTGAGATGGTTGGCGTTAATGCTTTGACCAAAGGCAAAATATTGACCGGAGCCGATTGCATTACTTGCCATACCAGCTGTGATTTCAGCGAGAGCAAGACTTGCACCTCCATTTAAAAAGCCGTGTGGTTGAGCATGAAAATCGCTGAGAATCATTTTACTTGAGAATTTATAAATTTTACTGACAGACTTGTCAGAATTCTCGTCAGTAAAAACTTGAAAATCTGTGATATTGAGTTGGTCAATCATGTTCATTGGAAAATCTCCTTAATAAGATGTGAGACCGCCCTAGGGCCTTAGCACTTTAGTGCACGAGCTTCGGGGACAGCGACAAGCAAGTTTGTCGCTGACTGTCTTGAAATGATGAAAAATGCCTTTTTGGCTGACGCTTGCCCTGCCAGCAAGTACTTGCGATTCTCGTTGCGCTTTAGCATGGACATTCGAGCGTAGCGAAGAACAGTACTTAGCTAGCGACATTGCCAAAAGAGACAACGGAGCGGATGTAGGAAAAAAGTGGTTCTGCTTGAAGCAGAGCTTCAAGGTTGTGGATGAAATTTGCGAAGTAAAATTTACTTGTAAGTAGAGGTTCCAGTTTTTTTCTTTTTCGTTCATCTAAAGTAGGTCATAATTAATTTATTTACAGTATAACCTTTGAGTAGCGTTTCATTAACTGACAGACCGATACCAATTCCAGTCGGGACGGTCATCCAACCGTTTGGAAATGCAATTTCTGGTTGAATGAGGTCTATGTCAAAATAATGCTTAGAATCGGATAAATCACCGGCCATAGCATTTCCAGAAAGCGCAGCGAGTTGGACATGGAGTATTTTTGAGATACCAGACTCAACCATACTGCCAATCCAAAAGCCAATCTGATGCTGCCTGCAAAATTCGATAGCTTTTTGCGTTTGATAAAGTCCACCTAAACGACCTATTTTTACATTGAGCATCGTTTGAAAAGGAAGTTCTGTCAGTATTTTTAGACTTTCTAAATCTTGAACGGATTCGTCAAAGCAAATTGGTGTTAAGAAGTTTTCTGTCAGTAATTTTAATTCAGATAAATCTTTGATATCAAAAGGTTCTTCGATACAAGCCAGACCAAGTTCGTCTAGCTCTTTGATGACTGGCCAGTCTGTCAGTTGAAAACTTCGATTGGCATCAAGAGCAAATGTAATTTGTGGATATCTTTTTACCAGCTTTTTAATCAAGTCAGTCCCAATTTGTGGACTAATTTTTAATTTAATTCTTTTGACGCCACTGTTAATAAGTTGGTCAATTTCCTTAATGGTTTGCTCGTCAGACATTTGTCCAAGCACCGCACCACGTGGGATTTTATCAGCTAATTTTTCTTGAAAAAGTCCAGCAATCAAATTTTCATTTTTTCCTTTAAAATACAAATCTAGAAGTGCATTTTCTAGTCCGGCCAGTGCCATTGGTAAGGGATTTCTAAAAAATTCATGTATTTCAAAAGGGTGTGAGAAGTCTTTTTGCAAAATTTCTGGCAGGTAAGTTTCTTCCAAGATTTTCCAAGAATCAGCAAAAGTTTCTGAAGTATAAAAAGGAGTCGTGAAAGCAACAACCTCACCAAATCCCGAAAGTCCGTTAGGACTTTCAACTTTTATAATAATTGTATCTCGGAGATTTAAGGAACCTTTGGCGGTCTTAAAATTAAATTTCATAGGGAGTTGAACATGAAACATTGTAATTTTTTCAATTATCATCCTTTAAGCTCTTTTCTCAAGATTTTTCCAGAAGCATTTTTGGGCAATTCATCCATGAAAGTGATGGATTGTGGTCGTTTGTATTTTGCCAGTTTTTCAGTGAGAAAGTTTTCTAATTTTTCTTGGGAAATATTGCCTGAAACGAAGAGAATTGGCACTTGTCCCCACTTGGCATCTGGCTTAGCAACAAGTGCACATTCCTTGATTTCAGGAAGAGAATAAACTAAATCTTCGATTTCTTTGGGGTAAATATTTTCACCGCCAGAAATAATGATATCTTTTCTGCGATTGAGCAGATAGAGAAAACCGTCCGCGTCAAGATAACCAATATCGCCTGTTTCAAAAGCTGTGCCGTAAGGCTTTTGGCCTAGGTAAGCTTTCATCAACATCGGAGATTTTAACCAAATTTCACCAACGCCAGCAAGGTCAGCTTGACGAATCTCAATTTCAACACCTGGTAAAGGCCGCCCGACAGAGCTTGTTTTATCAGGGAAATCTAAAATATTAAAAGTGACAGATTGTGAAAAACTTTCAGTCATTCCATAAGTTTTGTAAATAGGAAGCCCTAATTCTTGGCATTTTTTGATTAAAGGTTCGGGAATAAATTCACCACCAAGTAGAATTAAACGTAAGTTATTGCTATGCAATTTGTCAGCAATTCTTGTAAGGAGGGTTGGGACGATTGAAACCATGTTGATTTTCCCAGAATTGATCATTTCAAGAAGTTGGTTTTCATCAAATTTATCAACAACGGTCGCTGATGTTGCATTATATAAAGTACGCATAATAATGGAAAGCCCAGAGACATGAAACATGGGTAAGATGACAAGCCAATTATCATTGTCATAAGCGCCAAGCGTTTCCTTTGAGGCTTTGACGTGATTTGAAATCATGCCCCAAGTAATAGGGACAGATTTAAATTTTCCGGTAGTAGCGGAAGTGTTCATGATGACCGCAATTTTTTCAGCAGAAAAATCTGCTGACAGACTTACAGGGCAAGGGTTACTAGTCCAAATTTCTGAAAAAGAAATGCTGTCAGTAATTTTTTCTGTCAGTGAATCCGATGTGAAGACTGTCTCAATCTCGAGTTCCTTGATTTGGTCAGCTAGTTCATATTCGGTCAAGTGTGTATTTAATAGAAGAACTTCTTTTGACAAACCGAGCAAGGCAAACAAAACGACTGCCATTTCAACAGAGTTTTCTGAAAGGAGCGCAACCCGTGATTGATTGTCAATAAGAGGAGCCAAATGTTCCGCCATCTTATTGACTTCCTGATTGATTTGGGCAAAAGTATAGTCATTTAAAAATTGTTTTTGGGGATAAAGTTCCGCCTGTTTTTTTAACCATTTCATATTTTAAGATGTGAGCGAACTCGATTTTCTCCTTTCTGTGTATTTTTTACTGACAGAAATCCTGTCAGTAACTTTTAAATCACAAAAAGCGTCAAAAAGACGCTTTGTCAGCAATTTTGGAAATTTTTATGGGAATTTTGGGAATTGGTCAAAATCAGGTTTGCGTTTTTCTTTGAAAGCATCGCGTCCTTCTTTGGCTTCATCCGTCGTATAGAACATAAGTGTTGCATCTCCTGCAAATTGTTGCAGTCCAGCAAGTCCGTCAGTTGCAGCATTCATTGAACCTTTGAGCATACGAAGCGCCATTGGTGAGAGGGCAAGCATTTCTTGGGCCCATTGAACGGTTTCTTCTTCAAGACGGTCAAATGGAACAACAGTATTAACCATTCCCATGTCCATTGCTTCTTGGGCAGTATATTGACGGCAGAGGAACCATATTTCACGTGCTTTCTTTTGCCCAACCATAGCGGCAAGTAAACCAGCACCATAACCAGCATCAAAAGAACCAACACGCGGACCAGTTTGCCCAAATTTTGCGTTTTCAGAAGCGATAGTCAAATCACAAACGATATGTAACACGTGACCTCCACCAATGGCAAAACCATTTACCATAGCAATGACAGGTTTTGGTGTAATCCGAATCAAATGTTGCAAATCTAAAACGTTCAAACGAGGAATTTGGTCTTCACCAACATATCCACCATTTCCACGTACTTTTTGGTCTCCACCAGAACAAAAGGCTTCTTTATCTTCACCTTTTCCATGATTTGCACCGGTCAAAATAATCACGCCGACATTGGTATCATCACGAGCGACGCTAAAAGCATCAATCATTTCAACGACAGTTTTGGGACGGAAGGCATTGCGGACTTCAGGACGATTGATGGTAATTTTAGCAATTCCATCATAAGTTTCATAAATAATATCTTCGTAGTTACGGTTGAGAGCAACCCAGTTAAATTTTGACATGATTCTCCTTTAAGATGTGAGGACGAGCGCTAGAAGTTGTGAAAATTAGAAAAATGCGGTTCTGGGCATAGCCCAAGTTCCATTTTATCTATTTTCATCAACTTCTGCGAGTCCGAACTCAATTAAAATTAAGATGTGAGGGGCCCTAGGGTCTTTACGCTTTAGCGCTTAGACTCCAGGGGCAGCAACAAACTGATATTTTTGATGTCAGATTGTCGTTGAGTGTTTAGAAGTTATGAAGTTCTATTATTTTCATTAACTTTCATAAGTCCACTTAGAAAAATTATTTTTATTGTATTTATTTCTGTCAGTAAAACTAATTCATCAGTTTTACTGACAGAAGTGATATAGGCATTACTTTTCAATTATATCATAAAGCATTTTGACTAAGGTAAAAATTCCTCTAGTTTTTTTTGATAGGTGACCGGATTTTCTAGATGAATATTATGACCAGAAGCAGCAACAGAAATCCAAGTGACATTCGGATTTGGAGCAAAAATTTCTTTAGCAATTTTTGAATATTTTTCGTCTAAATCACCAGATAAATAGAGAATGTTGGATTTTATTAAAGAAATTTTATCGCCAACATAGGGAAGCTGGCCTTGACCTGTTCCATTCAAAGTTTGGGCAAGAGCTAAGGGTGAATTGCTTGCACGGCTTTCCCAAATTTCCTGTTGAATTTTTACTGACAGCTTTTTTTGTGATTCAAAAAGTGAAATATTAGCCCAAAAGTCAGCAAACCAAGCAGACCCATTTAACAAAATCTTCTGTCCTAATTCTTCGTCAGCCAGTCGTCTTTTTTTGCGGTCTTCACTAGATAAAAGCCCAGGACCAGTTGATTCTAAAATCAAATATTTAACAGGAGCTGACGGATAAGCAAGGCAATAACGAAGCGCCAATCGTCCGCCCATTGAATAGCCAAGAAGTGAAAAAGCATTTCCGTCAGTAAATTGCGCAAATAGCGAGTGCAGATTTTTCAAAATCGCCTCAAGTTTATAAGGGGCAAGTTCCTTTGGTTTTGCTGATGAACCGTGACCTAACAAATCGATAGCAACAATTTTGTAGCCGGCCAAATGAAGATTTCGCCAGGTATTAGAACTTTCAGAAAAACCATGCAGTGCAAATAGGACCTCTCCAGTCCCCCAAATACGGACAGCATAATCAAAACCATCAATAGTAATTATTTTTTTATCAATTTTCATAAGTTGTATATTTTTGATGTAAAGCAAGACTTAAATCTTTATCCGTTTTAATTTCCAAAAGATGAATGCCAGATTGATGAAGAGAAGCTTCAAATTGCTGACCAAAATCAGCATAGCCACTGATCAAATGATAATCTAAACCAGTCAACTCAGCCAGTCCAGCAAAATTTAAACCATGAGGAGTTGAAAAAAGATAATCAAAATTCGGTACGCCTTTTTGAGCTAAATGATGAAAAATCCCACCACCGTCATTATTAAATAGCACAATAGTCAGATTAAGTTCATGTGTTTTACCAACAATTAAACCATTTAAATCGTGTAGCATTGACAAATCCCCAGTCAATAAAACCGTCGGTTTACCCGTTGTAGCAATTCCGAGTGCAGTTGATTCAGTCCCGTCAATGCCATTCACACCACGATTTCCTAGAATTCTAACTTTGGCATCCGCTTTTTTCCACCAATAATCAATATCTCTGATTTCCATACTATTTGAAACAAGAAGTTGAGCATCCAGTGCTTCCAAATGTTTTTGTAGTTCTTGGACATAACGTCCTTCAAAAGGACTTTCTTCATAAGTCACTTTTTCAAGAAGTTGTCGCATTTTTTCTTGAGCATTTTGCCATTTTTCCAAATAAGAACTATCAGAATTTACTTTTTTAATTGAAGAAGCAAAAGGGAGAACATCAGACTGAACCATCGTTGTCGTTGTCAAACTAGGGTTGCGATAATCAAGAGCAGGGTCAACTTGAATAAATTCAGCTTCGTTATTGAAAACAACGAATTGTTGCAAACGTTTAGAAACAGGCATTTGTCCAAAAAGCAGAATAGCATCCGCTTTTAATTGAGTTTTTAAATCATTATTTGCTAAAAAAGCATCATAAGAGTCTATGACCAAAGGATGATTATGATTACGCAGATTAGAAAGTGGATCCGCTAAAATTGGAGCTTTTAATTGTTCCGCAAGTTTTAAAAGTGATTCAGAATAATCTTTGTCAAAATTGGCACCGGCTAAAATTAATGTTTTTCCAGAAAGCAATGTTTCATCAAATGGAAGTATCACTTGTGCTTGTCCCTTATAGAATTTAAAGGCATGTTTAGAACGTCCTTTTTCATAATTTTCACTTTTTAATTCTGGAACTAAAGGATCACGCAAGGGAACATTGATTTGCACAGGACCCGAAAGAGGGGAAATAGCTGATAAGACAGCTCGTTGTGCGACTTTACGTGGATAGGTCCAAAAGTTTTCTGTCTGAGACTGCTTTTGAATATGTGGAGCTTCAAGATTTTCAAAATGATTAACAAAATTTCCAAAAAATCTGGTCTGTTCGACTGTTTGAGGAGCTCCAACGAATTGAAGCTCAGCCGGTCTGTCCGCCGTTAAAATAATAAGGGGAACTCGACTCATTTTTGCTTCAAGGACAGCTGGGAAATGATGAGCCGCAGCAGAACCTGAAGTACAAACTAAAACAACAGGACGTTTTTTCGCTTTAGCAATTCCCAGAGCAAAAAAAGCAGCCGAACGTTCATCAATGTTGACATAAGTATCGTATTTTTTGTATTCCTCAAAGAGCATGGCTAAAGCCGTTGAACGTGAACCTGGACTAAAAACAGCTTCACGTACCCCTAAATTGAAAAGTTCATCAACAAAGGGAGCTAAATATTCATTGGTCATGACTATCTCCATTTCTAATTTAAAAATTAAAATCGTAAAATATTTTAAAAAGTTACAAAGCTTCTAAAATGGTTTTTAATTTTACCTTGGTTTCTCTAAATTCTTCTAAAGCATCGGAAGAAGGGATAATTCCACACCCTGCATAAGCATAAAGTTTCTTGTCCACAATCAAAGCCGAACGAATCCCGACAATCATTGTGCCATTTCCTTTGCTGTCAATTAAGCCAAGAGGTGCAGCATATAGTCCTCGCTCATGATTTTCATGCTTTCTGAGGAATTCGAGGGCCTCATGACGAGGCTCTCCTCCAAGAGCAGGCGTTGGGTGAAGCTGTTTTGTCCAATCAATAAGTGAAAGCTCAGAATTTTTAGCACTTAAAATTGTCCGAAGATGATAAACATTTTTCAACTCCATTAATTCGGTTGTTCCAACCGTTACTGTCTCAGCTTTTTCAAGCAGATTTCTTTTTATTTTTTGGACAACAATATCATGCTCTAAAAGATTTTTGGGGTCTGTCAGCAATTTTTGCCCCGCATTTTCCATTGTTTTTGGAAAAGTTCCAGCTAAGGCATAACTAAGGAGTTGGTCATTTTCTTTTTGAACTAAAATTTCGGGCGATGCTCCAAGGAAAATTCTTTTTCCTTTTTGATAAGCAAAAATAAAAGCATTTGGATTATTATCTAATAAATTTTGGATGATACTTTCGAGTTCAAAAGAGGTTTGACTTGTAAATTCAAGTTCTCTTGAAGCGACAATTTTTCGACTTTTTCCGTCAGCAAAATTTTTTTGAATGGCATAAAAAAGTTCTTGCCAAGCCGAAAAATCAGAAGCTTTTTCAGTGAGTTGATGCTTAAGTTTTGGAATAGTGATTTCAGGAATTTCTCGTGGGCTATCACAAGTGAGGGTGTAAGAATTTTCCTTATTGACAACGAAATAATGTTTAAAAGCAATGGTTTCGCCACCGAAATTTTCCCAAAGTTCTCCTTTAATGTCATCAAAAAAAGTCTGACTATGAAAGAGATAGGGATAGTCAGAAAACTTATCATGTTCAAGGTCAATGGCTTTCAAACGCTCACAGCCAATAACAAAAGTTTCTTTTTGAGGGTCAAACCAAAAGAAACGCTCACTTTCTGAAAAGTTTGCCCAGAAAGCTAAGGGGTTATTTAATTTTAAATTGATTTTTATATAATTCATTTTTTCTACCATAAAAATTATAACATAGCTCAGCATAGTAGAGGAATAATGAGCCCTAAAATTACAAATCTTCATTCATTTTTCATAGACTTTCTGATATAAGTATCACTGCTTATAACACGCTAAAGCGTGAACGCGCAGACAGAAGCCACTATGGTGTCCTTCCTAGATACCTTATTACTCACTCAGCGGAAAATTATCGTTCCCGCTTCGTTCGGTCATAATGCTCATTGTTCGTATCTTCACTGGCCGTGCCAGCGATGTAGTTGCGAAGACTCGCTTCGTCAAAGCGTAGCTGTTGGCGCTTTAGCACTTACAGATAGGCTTGTATTTTTATCAGGCCTTAATGATTAAATTTAGTGTTAAAAACTATGATATAATTAAAATCATGAAAACATTCAAAAAGGAGTGCCATGAATATTTATGTCAAATTAGCTGAGTTTAGCATTATTGAAACAAAGCGATTGCTTTTGCGTCCCTTTGATTTAAAAGATGCTGAGGACATGTTTGACTATTCAGGTAATCCTGAAAATCTAAAATTTGTTTTTGCCCCGCATCTATCACTTTCAGAAACACGTTTTTCAATTGCTAACGATTATATGAAAAGTCCTTTAGGGAAATGGGCAATTGAGTTGAAATCTGAACATCGGCTGATTGGAGATATTCATTTTGTGAAAATTTCTGATAAAAACCAGTCTGCGGAAATTGGTTATGTTTTAAATCAAAATTATTGGAATCAAGGGTTACTGACAGAAGCATTAAAAGTACTGACAGAATTTTCTTTTGAACAATTTGGACTTAAAAAGTTGATTTTATTGATTGATAAAGAAAATGTTCCGTCTAAAAAAGTTGCCCTTAAATCAGGCTATCACTTAGTTAAAAAATTTAAAGGGACGAATCAATACAGCAAAAAAATTAGAGATTTTGAACAATATGAACTTGGAAAAAGTGACGATGAAATTTATCAAAAAAATTCAGAGATTGGGGAAATTTGAAGTTTTATGTCAAAGCACGAAGAAATATTAAATTATATTGAAGGTTTGGAAATTGGTAAACAAGTCAGTGTACGTGGGATTGCCAATCGAATGAAAGTCGCTGATGGAACGGCATATCGCGCAATCAAAGAAGCAGAAATACTAGGTTTGGTAGCCGTAAATGACCGTTCTGGAACCGTTAGAGTGGCAGTTAAAGGACAAAAAGTAGCCAATCGATTAACCTTTGGTAAACTTGCAGAAATAGCTAATGCTGATGTTTTAGGTGGACTTGCTGGATTAGAAGTCGAATTTAGCAAATTTGTGATTTCAGCCATGCAAAGAGAATCCTTCAAGCGCTATCTCTCGCCCAATGGTCTAGTCATCGTTGGTGACCGAAAAGAGATTCAAAATCTAGCCCTTAGAGAGCAGAATGCTGTTTTAGTTACAGGGGGCTTTGATGTTGATCAAGAGGTTGTCAACTATGCTAATCAATTAGGAATTCCTCTTTTACGGACATCCTATGATACCTTTACCGTTGCCAATCGTATCAGTCACGCTCTGGCTAATGAACTCATCAAAAAAGATATTATTACGGTTGGAGATGTCTTTCATCAAAAAAGGGCAACCTTACGGGAAGAAGATACAGTCAAAGATTTTTTGGATTTAGTTAAAAAAACGAATGACAGTCGTTTTGCCGTCGTCAACACTTACAACGTTGTTGTGGGTGTAGTTGCCATGCGGGATGTTACAAATAAGAAAAACGATACTCCACTCAACAAAGTAATGACAAGGGCCAATGTTGCAAGAGCAAGTATGACAGTGGCGAGCGTTTCGCAAAAGATGATTTACGAAGGCTATGATATGATGCCTGTCGTTTACGAAAATTATACTTACGCAGGAATTATTACCAAGTCAGACCTTCTACAAAGCTTACAAAAAGCCCAGGAAGAAAGTCAGGTTGCTCACACTTTCAGTGATAATATTGCTAATTGTTTGGTAGAAAAAGGCTCAGCCTACAACGTGACGGTCGAGCCATTTATGATAAATAGTGTCGGAACAATAGCTAATGGTGTTTTTGCAGAACTAATTACGCAAGTGGTTCAAAGGGTCTTTGCCAAAAAAAGACGACGGAATATTATCGTTGAAGCATTAAACATGCACATGTTAGGTGCTGCTGCCATTGATAATGTTTTAGAAATTTATCCAAAGGTAATCGGAGAAACACGAATTGGTGCAATGGTTGATTGTGAAATTTATCATGTCAATAACATCGTAGCTAAAGTTCTAGTCAATGTACAATTAACATAAAAAATTATAAGAGGAAAAAATGAACGAAATTTTAGAAAAAATAAAAGCCTATGAGCTTATTCTCATTCACAGACATAAAAATCCAGACCCAGATGCCATTGGTTCTCAAGCCGGACTCCGGGCAATTTTGAGGGAAAATTTCCCCGAAAAAAGAATCTATGCAGTAGGTTATGACGAGCCAACCCTAACCTATTTGGCTGAAATGGATTTGATCGAACTTAGAGAAGATGAAAAATATCTTTCTATTGTTTGTGACACAGCAAACACACCGCGAATTGACGATGACCGCTACAAAAATGCTGATTTTCTAATTAAAATTGACCACCATCCAAATGATGATGCTTATGGAGATTTGTTGCTAGTAGAACCTGAACGTAGCTCAGCATCAGAAATTGTTGCCGATTTTGCCTTTGAAACAGGCCTTAAATTGAATGCAGAAGCTGCTCGCCTCCTTTATGCAGGAATTATTGGAGATACAGGACGTTTCTTGTACCCAGCCACTTCGGCGAATACTTTAAAAGTAGCTTCAAAATTAGCAGAATTTCCATTTGACCGTCCAGCTTTAGGACGAGAAATGTCGTCATTTGATATGAAAGTTGCTCGCTTACAAGGATTTGTTTATGAAAATATGGAAGTTTCAGAAAAAGGAGCTGCACGTGTTTTATTAACTCAAGAAATTTTGAAAAAATTTGATTTACGTGACGCAGAAACTTCAAGTATTGTTTCTACACCAGGAAATATTCGGGGAATTGAATCTTGGGCAATTTTTGTGGAACAAGCCGATGGACATTTCCGAGTAAGAATGCGTTCAAAAGTAAAGCCAATTAATGAAATTGCTAAAAGACATGATGGCGGAGGCCATGCACTAGCTTCCGGAGCTAATTCTTATTCTTTAGAAGAAAATCAACAAATTTGGCAAGAATTACAAGATAATTTAAAATAAATTTACTGACGAAAATAATTTCTCAGTCAGCTGATAATTCTGTCAGTAGCGATTGATTAATGAGCTTTAAATCAGTAAAAGAAAGAATCATCAGTCAGCTGATGATTCTTTTTTGTCAGTAATTTTTTTTAATTCTCCAAGAAAGGCCGTAATTCTGATAAATCTTTCAAGCCAGCATTCAATGCAATAATCAATTTAATACGTGCTTTTTGAGAATTGACTTCATCAGCAAACATCACGCCAGCTTCATAGAGTTGGGAACCACCGCCTTGATAGGAATAGACAGGTTCAGCAATTCCGTTAAAACAACGAGAAACAAGAACGACAGGAACCTTAGCATCTAGTAATCTTTGAAGCGATTGACTAGCAATAGGTGGGAGATTTCCCGCACCTAATGCTTCAATGACAAGACCGTCTAGTTGTTCCAAATTGAGTAAATCTAAAATTTCCCCAGTCATCCCAGCAAATGCTTTGACAATTGGCACTTTTCCATGAACAGTTGCAACGTCTAAATGTTGATTTTCACTATCTTTATGGAAATAAATAATTTTATTTTTTGTCAGTAAACCGACAGGACCATGTGTAGGTGTTTGAAAAGTTGAAACATTAGTCGTGTGTGTTTTAGTGACATAACGAGCAGAATGAATCTCGTCATTCATAACAACAAGTACGCCACGGTCACTTGAATTACTGTCAGCAGCGACGCGAATAGCTGTCAGTAAATTATAAATTCCGTCAGTTCCTAATTCATTACTTGAGCGCATGGCACCAGTTAAAACAATTGGTTTACCACGCGAAAGAGTAGTGTCAAGGAAAAAAGCTGTTTCTTCAAGTGTGTCAGTTCCATGTGTAATGACCACTCCATCAAAATCCTCAGCAATAAAAGCTGTTTTGATTCGATTTTTCAAAACCAACATATCTGATAAAGTGACATGTGGACTAGGTAAGTTAAAAATATCCTCTGTCACTAAGTTTACTTCATCAAACTGCATGCTCACAGCATTCATTGGATTGACTGCATTTGGGGAAACATGACCATTTTCATCTTCCGCCATCGAAATTGTTCCACCAGTGTGGAGAATTAAGATTTTTTTCATCATTATTTCCTTATCTATCTATAATAAACAATAATTAAATATTTAAATTTAAAGACTCCGAATAAAAGCCAGCATTAGCATTATATCAAAATTTAGTCCAGAAAAAAATAACTAATAAATGAAATAGAATTAAAATTACTGTATAATTTAGTTAATAAATGAAAGCTTTGCCAAAGCTAGAAAAGATTTGAGAGATGGATATAAAAGCAGTATTTTTTGATTTAGATGGAACCCTGTTTACTTCAACACGAGGAGTAGCAACAAGTACTCGTAAAGCAATACAAGAGCTACGTCAAAAAGATATTTTTGTCGGGATTGCCACCGGGCGAGGCCCAGCTTTTGTCATGCCATTATTAGAAGATTTAGATTTAGACTTTGCTGTAAGTTACAACGGTCAGTATATTTTCACACCAAAAGAAGTGATTTTCCAAAATCCTTTAGAACAAAAATCCTTAAAAAACCTGATAAATTATGCCACTGAAAACCATTCTGACATCTCTTTGGGAACAGCCCACGGTGTAAATGGCTCTGGCCTTTTAAAATTTGGCGAGACACGTTTAGCCAGTTTTTTGTCAGGCGTTTTGCCCTCAGGTACTTCCGGGGTGGCAAGAAACAGTTTTAAACACATTATTCGCAGAGTCTTACCGCAAAATTCAAATTTAGCTGATAATGAAGAAGAAGTAATTTATCAGGCGATGATGGTTGCAACAAGAAACGAAACGGCTCGCCTACAGGAGGCATTTCCAGAATTACTGGTGACACGAAGCAATCCTTATTCTGTTGACTTAATTTCAAAATCAGGAGGAAAATTACCAGGAATTCAAAGATTAGGAGAACACTATGGCTTTACTTTAGACCAAGTCATGTGTTTTGGCGATTCGGAAAATGATTTGACGATGATTTCTGGAGTTGGTTATGGGATTGCGATGGGCAATGCTGTACCAGAAGTGAAAAAGATTGCGACTTATATTACAGATACCAATAATCAAGATGGAATCGCCAAAGCATTAGCTTACTATGGCTTAATTCATTATTCTGTTGAAAAGGACTTTGTTTCTAAAGACCAAAACTTCAATAAAGTAAAAGATTTCCACCGATTAATGGACGGAAAAACACAAGAAATTCCTAAAGCCTTTTCACCAACAGAAGCAAGTTTCCGGGCTGATTTCAAAGTCGAAGAAATTGTCGAATTTCTTTACGCCTCTGCTGACGGTAACCAAGAGAAATTTACAGAACTTGTGAATAATTTACATCAAGCCGTTGATAAGGCAGCAAATAAAGTGACTTTAAAAGAGCATAATGAAGACAGCTTGACTGGCCAAGTAGATGCTATGATTGATTTGCTCTATTTCACTTATGGCTCGCTTGTTCTTTCAGGAATTGACCCTTATGAAATCTTCAATGCTGTTCATCGAGCAAATATGGGGAAAATTTTTCCAGATGGACGTCCACACTTTGACCCGATTACACACAAAGTCTTAAAACCAGAAGATTGGGAAGAAAAATTTGCTCCAGAAGGAAAAATAAAAAAAGAACTAGAACGACAAAAAAGAGTAGCCGCTAAAAAACACGAAAATAAATAAGAAAATAACAATTTTTTACTGATAAGCTTCTTCATAAAATGGTATAATATTAAGAAAGCGTAACAAAAGGCTTTCAAGGAGAATAAGGGATGCTATTTATTATTATTACTTTGATTATCATTGTACTCATCATCTTTTTAACAATCTTATTACTCCCAGGAATGGCATTTTTTAACAAAATGTCCGATCAAAAGTATAATGCGGATGAAAAAGATTTACTGACAGGAATTTTGACAACAGCCATCAGTTCAAAAGAGGCGACTGGCGAAGTTATGACGACCTTTGTCAATGAATCACGTAAAACAATGCCTGCAAAAATTTATCTACCAAATAAGGACAATATCGAGCAAATTGAATCAGGAGCACAAGTTCTGATTATCGAGAGTAAGGCAGGAATTGCTTACGTTATTCCTTATCAACAAACGATTTATTAGCAATAGAGAACCTAAAAATTGCTCAAATAAATAAAATTTATTATACAAAGGAGACATTATGCCACTACTTTATATTTTGGCAATTGTGGTGATTGTTATCATCTTAATTCTATTAGGAATTATCGCTGCAAACTACAAAAAATCAGGACCTCAAGCGGCCCTTATCGTTTATGGTTCAGGCCTAGGTTCAAAAGGTGTCAATAAAGACTCACAAGGGAATCGATTAAAAGTGGTTCGTGGTTCTGGTACCTTTGTTTTACCAATCTTCCAAAATGCGAGATACCTCAGCTTACAATCTGCTGCAATCGATATTAAAACGGAAAAAGTTCTCTCGAAAGATAAAATTCCAGTAACGGTTGAAGCCACAGCTATGATTAAAGTAGGTTCTACTTTGCAAGATATTGCGACAGCTGCTGAGCAATTTTTAGGTAAAAGAGATGAACAACGTGACGCAATGGCTGACCAAGTGCTTCGTGGACATCTTCGGGCGATTGTTGGAACAATGACAGTATCTGAACTAATCGAAGACCGTAATAAGTTTTCAGCTGAAGTTCAAGGTCAAGCAGGGACTGACCTCTCAAAAATGGGACTTTCAATCGTTTCATTCGTTATTAATGACATTCGTGATGACCAAAACTACATCAAAGCATTAGGTGCTAAAGAAGTAGCGCGTGTTCAACAAGAAGCAGCGATTGCTGTTGCAAATGCCGACAAGGAAACACGTATTCAAAAAGCAGCGGCTGATCAAGATGCCCAAAAAGCTGAAGCACTTGCCGCAACTCAAGTTGCCAATGCCCAAAAGGAAAAAGCAATCAGTTTAGCTCACTATGAGCAAGAACAATCAATTGCTGCTGCTGAAGCAAAAGCTCAAGCTGACCAAGCCCAAGCCTCTGCTGACCAAGCTTACGCGATTCAAGAAGCAATTTCTAAAAAAGAAACAACTGAAGCTGAAATGCAAGTTGAATTGATTAAAAAGCAAAGAGAAACTGACTTAGAAACCCAAGAAGTTCTCCGTAAAGCACAAGAAAATGAAGCCAATGTCGTAAAAGCTGCTGAAGCTGCCAAGGCTGCACAAATTGCTAAAGCCGAAGCCGATGCGCGTGAACGCGAAGTGAGAGCACAGGCTGAAGCAGCCGCTATTGAAGCTACAGCCAAAGCCACTGCTAAACAACGTGAAGTAACAGCAATGGCCGAAGCTACAGCTATTGAAGCAACTGGTAAAGCTGAAGCCGAAGCGATTCGCCTTAAAGGGCTTGCCGAAGCCGAAGCAATTGATAAAAAAGCCGAAGCAATGCAAAAAATGAATGATGCGGCTAAATTGAACATGGCACTTGAAATTCTGCCAGAAGTTGTTGCTAGTGTATCAAGTAATCTTCAAGCTGTTGATTCTATTAATATTTATGGTGGAGAAGGCTCGTCAAAAATTCTCGGAATGTCACAAGAAAGCCTTAAACAAGGCCTTGATGTCTTAGGAACAATGGGAATTGACGTCCCTGACTTATTAAATAATTTTAGCAGTCGTGGTAATTCCAATGAGACACTTGAAAAAGTCGAAAAAATAGAAGAATAAAAAACAGCTCTTAGAGCTGTTTTTTATTAACATATTTTAGTCAAAAAAGGCTGAATAAATTGCTTTTAGAGCTTCTTTTTCGTATTTTTCTTTGACAATAAACATGACGGAAACTTCGCTTGAACCTTGCGAAAGCATAGCGATTGAAATGCCCTGTTTAGAAAGTGCTGCCGTTGCTCTAGCGGTAACCCCAACGTGTTCTTTCATATCTTCACCAACAATGGTGATAATAGAGAAATCACGGTCAATATAGACTTCATCCGGATGGAGCGATTCTGTAAGATTAGAAATAAGGGCTTTTGAAATAGGTTGAGTTAGATAGCGGCTGCGAATAATGATAGACATGTCATCAATACCAGTTGGCATATGCTCAAAACGAACTCCTAAATTTTCCAATACAGAAAGGACTTTTCGGCCGAATCCAACTTCACGGTTCATCAGATATTTACTGACATAAAGAGAAGAGAAGGCACTAGATGAAGCAATTCCAACGACAGGTGAGCCTTTAGTCTCTCTTTGAACAACAATTTTTGTTCCGGGATGATCAGGGTTATTTGTATTCTTGATGACCAAAGGAACATGGGCACGATAGGCAGGAACGAGTGCTTCGTCATGTAAAACAGAAAAACCAGAATAAGCAAGTTCTCGCATTTCACGGTAAGTTAATTCAGAGATATAAGCTGGATTCTTAACGATGCCAGGGTGAGCAGCGAAAATTCCATTCACATCAGTAAAGTTTTCATAGAGTTCAGCTCGCACACCAGCAGCAATAATTGAGCCAGTAATATCAGAACCACCACGGGAAAAAGTGCAAACCTCCCCCTCTTTTGTGATTCCAAAAAAACCAGGGATGATTAATGTTTCTTCAAGTTCATTAAGATATTTAATATGTTCATAAGCTCCACCAAGCAATCGAGCATTTCCAGGATCAGATGAAACCATAATTCCAGCATCTGATGGATGAACATAGCGACTTGGTAAGCCAGAATGATTGAAAAAATCTGCGACTAATTTAGCAT
The DNA here is from genome assembly GCF_016517475.1 of Lactococcus sp. S47. Taxonomy (NCBI): domain Bacteria; kingdom Bacillati; phylum Bacillota; class Bacilli; order Lactobacillales; family Streptococcaceae; genus Lactococcus; species Lactococcus sp. S47. The sequence goes on along the minus strand of NZ_JACVUB010000006.1, from coordinate 121,828 downwards.
TATTATTTTCACCAGCGGCTAAAAAAGTATCATAAGTAAAAACATTATCTAAATCTAACTGGGCTAAATGGTTGATATTTTCTGCGATTTGATTAATGACTGGACTTTTTAAGCCAAGTTCATCATAGATTTCTCGAAATCTTTCAATAATCCAATTCTGATAATAGTGAATTCCTTTTTCATCAGCTGATTTATAAGCTTTATAATAAGCAATCAAAGCATCGGTAACTTTAGTATCAGCCCCCGAACGTTTGCCTGGTGCAGAAACCACAATAAATTTTCTTTGTTTATCGGCTTGAACAATATCAAAAACTTTTTTGATTTGCGAAGCTGATGCGAGAGACGAACCTCCAAATTTTGCAACTTTCACTAAATATTACCTTCCTTCAAGATTAAATTAAATTATAAATTGATTTATTATAGCTAATTTTCAGATAATTTTCAATAAATAACTCATTTATAGCCTATTTTCTTTCTGCAGTATTCAATAAATAATTATTTTGATGATAATACTTAAAAAACATACATTAAAAGTAGTTAATGTATGTTTTAATTTGTTAAGAGACAATTTGAAAGTTAGTGTCTTCAAAAGAAATGAATTATAACCAGCGTTCTTTTATCAGAGCAGCCTCAGCTTGTCCTTGTTCACGACCTGCTTGAGCAACAAAGGGACGAATTTTTGCTTCCACCGTATTATAGTTAAAATCTTTTAAGATATTCATTGTTTTTTCAGAGGGAAGAACCAGGCTGGTTTCTGTCCCTTTTTTCTCTAATTGAGCGAGTATATCCTCTAATTTATATGGAACATCGACAGGTAGTCCAGTTGAAAGAACAAGCATCTTGTCGGCATCAGCAACGACATCTGGATTTTCCATTGAAAAAGAACCACCATCAAAAAAATGTTTTCCATTGATTTCAACTGAAGGCCAGACGCCTTGAAGGGCTCCACTTGCTTGTAAAGCCACTAGAATATCAACATTTGAATTTTCATCAAAAACTTGACGCTCAATATCCTCAATACTGGTTGCAACGATTCGTAATTTGCTGTTCCAGCGGGCTTGACCTGAACCATAACGTTCTTTAAGCATAGCTAATCGTTCCTCCTTAGAGATAAAAGGTTGGGTTTTCTTAGAAATTTCAGCTTCAGCAGCAATCCATTCTTTGGCTGAATGAGAATTTTTAGCAATGTTCTCAAATGTTTTGAAAAGCTCTCCCATTTTTTCATCGGAGATGGGAGTGATTTCACTAATCTCTTTTTCAATCTGTTCCTTCCAGATTAAATCCCAATCTTTATCTGAGCTAACAATTACGCTTGCTTGTGAACCAGCAGAAGTTCCAACAAAAATATCGGCCTCTCTAATGGGCAGCCCAGCTTCTTCTAGACCTCTAAGATATCCAAGTTCCCAAGCGATACCAAAATGTCCGCCACCACCTAATACAACCGCTCTTTTTAAATTATTTGTCATTTTTCTTCTTTTCCTCTTCATAAATTTGATTTGCATTTTGAGTCATTTGATTCAATACTTTAAATGCAATTGCTTTTTCTTGGGGATCAATTCCGTCTGATAGCAAGTTTTCTCTCTCTTTTGTCATTTCTTCAATTTGAGTTTGGATGTCTCTTGCTTTTTGAGTCAATGAGACACGATAAACGCGTTTATCTTTTTCATCGCGGACTCTGCTAACGTATTCTTTTTCAATCAGGCCTTTAATTGCTCGATGAACACTAGATTTATCGATACTTAAATCATCAGTAATTTGCTCTTGGCTTTGATTGTCTTTGATATATAAAGAAATCAAACAAAGCAATTGAATATAATTGATGTCAAAAGGCACTAAGCGTTTTGTGAAATAAATATAACCTCTTCTATAAATTTCAGAAGAAAGCTTCCCAATAAATTGGATTCCTTGATATTCATATTGATTGTCTTCCATAAATTCCTCCGTCGAATATAATATATCTCAAATTAGTTGTCTTGTCAACTAATTTCTGTGTAAAATAAAAATACTTTTATAATGAAGTCTATTGAACCATGCTTAGATACTGTGCTATAATGGTTCTATGAAATTTAAAGCAGTGATTTTTGATATGGATGGTGTTCTTGTTGACACCGAACGTTATTATTTACAAAGAAGAGAAGAATTTTTTGGCGATCATGGAATTTCTATTAGTCACTTGACGCCTAGCGATTTTATTGGTGGAAATATGAAAGATATTTGGCCACGAATTTTGCAAGGGTCTTTTGATGAAGAAAAAGCGAGTGAATTGCAAGAAGACTATGAGCAATTCAAAGAAAATCATCCGATGCCTTATGCAGAACTTTTATTTTCTGATGTGCCTGATATTTTAGAATTTTTGCGTCATAAAGAAGTAAAAATTGCACTTGCTTCAAGTTCGTCAATGTTTGATATCAAACAAATGTTAGATATACATCAATTGAGTTCTTATTTTGAAGTAGTGGTTTCAGGAAATGACTTTAAACAAACGAAACCAAATCCAGAAATTTATCAATCAACAATGAAGAAATTGGGTGTAACACCTTCTGAAACATTAATTATTGAGGATTCTGAAAAAGGAATTCAAGCTGGAGAAGCAGCTGGTGCGACCGTTTGGGCAATTGAAGACAAACGCTTTGGCATGAATCAAGAGAAGGCTGACTTAAAGGTAGATTCACTGACAGCTATTCAAAAATTACTGACAGAATCATCACTAAAGATGATAAAGGCTTAATAAACATTTTAAAAGAAAAAATCACTGACAAATCGGTGATTCTTTAAGTTTTTTCTGTCCTATGTTAAAATAGAGGAATATAGGAGTAATATTATGAATTTTGTCCGTCGGTTTTCACCGCTTGCTATTATTATCATAATGGTTATTGTTCAAATCATTGAGACTGTTGTTGTTCATGTTTCAGCAACACGTTGGTCAATTTGGATTTATTTGTTGATTTTGAACATAGCGATTACACTCATTTTACTATCACAAACTCAAAACTATCAATTGCGTCGTCAAGATTTTATTCGTAAAATTAATGATGAAGCAGAAAATTCGCTCAATGCTACCTTGGATAATATGCCAATTGGGGTCATCCGTTTTAATAGTGAAACCTTTGAACCTGAATGGTTTAATCCATTCATTGATATGATTTTTAAGGGAAATGACAAAGTTATCAATCGTGACGATATTAAAAAGATATTGAAAAATGCGAGCGATGACCAGTATATCACCCTTGGTAAGCAAAAATATGTCGCAGAACTTGATTCTGATAAGAATCTTATTTATTTAATTGATGCCACAAAAGAAGTTGCTTTTAAATCAGAATTTAATGACAGTCGTGCGGTTATTGGTGCGATTTCTGTTGACAATTATGATGATGCTACAGATTTAATTACTGACAGTGGTCGAACAGCTATTAATAGTTTTATCGCTTCATTTTTAGAAGAATTTGCTGACAAATACGGAGTTTATCTTCGCCGTATTAATAGCAGTCGCCATTATTTTTTCTGTGATTATCGTATTCTTGAAAAAATGATTAACGATAAATTTTCTGTTCTAAAAGAATTTCGAGAACTTTCATCTCAAAAAGAAATTCCTTTGACTCTTTCAGTTGGTGTGGCTTATGGTTGGAATGATTTTCCAGTTATTGGTAAAGTTGCTCTAAATAATCTTGAATTAGCCCAAGTCCGTGGTGGAGATCAAGTTGTACTGAGAGAAAATACTCCTCAAGCTCGTCCTGTTTATTTCGGCGGTAATTCCGAAAGTAGAACGCAAAAAAGCAGAACAAGAGCACGGGCCATTTCAACAGCACTTCGGACAATTATTGCCGAAGCAGAAGATGTCTTTATTGTAGGACATCGCTTTACAGATATGGATGCGCTTGGAGCAGCGGTGGCTATGAAGGCATTTGCTAATATGTCTGGAAAAGAAGCCTTTGTCGTTTATGATCCTGAACAGTTATTGCCAGATGTTGAGCGTGCAATTAATAAAATGAATGAGTCTTCTGATGGTTTTACGCATATTGTCCAGTTAGAAACTGCCCAAAAACTGAAGAAAAAAGATTCATTACTTATCATGGTTGACCATTCAAAAACAAGTCAAACCTTAAATCTTGAATTCTATAAATCATTTGAGAAATTAGTAGTCATTGACCACCACAGACGTGATGATGATTTTCCAGAACATGCACTTCTGTCATATATTGAATCATCAGCAAGCTCTGCTAGTGAATTAACTGTCGAAATTCTTCAATTCCATGATAACAATCAAAGAAAAATGTCAACCATTGAAGCTAGTATTGTTCTTGCGGGTATTGAATTAGACACTAAAAACTTTACAAAAACAACGACCGAAAGAACATTTGAAGCAGCAGCTTATCTACGCTCTCGTGGAGCTGATAACGATTTAATTAAAATGATTATGGCTACTGACTTTGATAAATATAAGAAGGCCAATGAAATTGTTCTTAATGCAAAAATGGTTTTACCAGGAATTGCTTTAGGAGTTGGACTTAAACATCAAAAATATGATAATATAGCAACAGCAAAAGCTGCTGACACTCTCCTAGATATGGCAGGGATTACTGCTGCATTTGCAATTACACAACATACTAATGGCTATATTTCTATTTCTGCTCGTTCTCGAAATGGTTTTAATGTTCAAACGATTATGGAGCAAATGGGTGGGGGTGGACATTTTAATAATGCTGCAACCCAAATATATGAAAAATATATCGATGAAGTGCAAGAAGATTTAATTGAAATACTAAAAGAAAGAGAAAACGAAAAATGAAAGTTGTATTCTTAGAAGACGTTAAAGGACAAGGAAAAAAAGGTCAAATTAAAGAAGTACCAACAGGTTATGCTCAAAACTTTTTAATTAAGAAAAATTTGGCAAAAGTTGCTACAGCAGCTGCTCTTTCTGAAGTGAAAGGTCAAGCCAAAGCTAAGGAAAAAGAAGAAGCAGAACTTTTAGCAGAAGCAAAAGCCCTTAAAGAAGTTCTTGAAAAAGAAGACACTGTTGTTGAAATCAAAATGAAAGTTGGACAAACAGGTCACACTTTTGGTGCTGTAGATAAAGCAGATATCGCAAAAGCCCTTAAAAGTCAATTTAATCTCAAGTTAGATAAACGCAAAATTCAATTGATTAACAAAATTCAAGCTTTGGGAACAAAAGATGTACCAGTTAAACTTCACCGTGATGTGACAGCCGTGGTTAAAGTCAAAATTAGCGAGGCCTAAACTAAATGCCCGAAATTGATTTAATAAAAGCCCCGCCTCAAGACCTAGCCGCTGAGCAGGCCGTTCTTGGGGCTGTTTTTTTAGATAGCGAACGCTTAGTCGAAATTAAAGAATTTTTAAGTTCAGATGATTTCTATAAAAATGCTCACAAGATAATTTTTCGGACAATGGAAAAATTATCTGATGCTCGTGAAGCAATTGACGTCTTAACCATTCGTTCACATCTTGAAAATCAAGGGGAGCTGGAGGCAATTGGGGGGATTGCTTATATTGCAGAACTTGCCACCGCAACCCCCACCGCAGCAAATGCGGCCTATTATGCCAAGATTGTTGCTGAAAAATCATTACTCCGTCAACTGATAAATCGTCTAACTGAATCAGTCGAAAAAGCTTATGAACAAGATTCACCAGCGGACGATATTTTAGCTCAAGCAGAAAAAAGTTTAATTGACGTCCAACAAGGACGTAATACAAATGGCTTTAAGAAAATTTCTGATGTCCTAGCGATTCATATGGATGACCTTGAGCAAAAAGCTCAACAAAAGTCTAATATTACAGGTATCGCAACAGGTTATCCCGCTTTAGATAACATGACAACAGGTCTTCATGAAGAAGAATTGATTATTCTTGCGGCTCGTCCAGCGGTTGGTAAAACAGCTTTTGCCTTAAATATTGCTCAAAATATTGGGACAAAGCAAGACCGGACCGTTGCAATTTTCTCTCTTGAAATGGGGGCAGAAAGTCTTGTCAGCCGGATGATTGCTGCCGAAGGTTCAATTGATTCACACAGCTTACGTACTGGACAATTAAATGACCAAGAATGGAATGATTATTTCATGGCAACAGGGACTTTATCAAGAGCAAGTATTTATATTGATGACACACCAGGGATAAAGATTTCTGAAATTCGGGCGCGTTCAAGAAAATTAGCCCAAGAAACAGGAAATCTTGGTTTGATTGTTATTGACTACTTACAATTGATTTCTGGAACTGGTCGAGAAAATCGTCAACAAGAAGTTTCTGAAATTTCTCGTCAGTTAAAAATTTTAGCTAAAGAATTAAAAGTTCCTGTTATTGCCCTTTCACAGCTCTCACGTGGAGTGGAACAACGTCAAGATAAACGACCAGTTTTGTCTGATATCCGTGAATCTGGGTCAATCGAGCAAGATGCCGATATTGTCGCATTTCTTTATCGAGATGACTATTATGAACGTGGAACTGGTGAAGATGAAGACGGTGAAGAGATTCTGGAAGATAATAAAGTTGAAGTTATTATTGAAAAAAACCGTTCAGGAAGCCGTGGAACAGTCGAATTACTCTTTATTAAAGAGCATAATAAATTCGCAAGTATTGATAACCGATATGGCGACTAGATTTTTTTGACTAATTCGTGTTATAATATGAGTAATTGTCTAATTCTCTTTATTAATAAAAATGAACGATAAAGAATACATTATAAAATTTGATTCTTTTAATCAAAAAAGAGAGATATAATCAAGGATAAAATTAGATTTATAAGGTAAGCGTTCGGAGAAATCCGACTTTTACGTCTTATTTGGAGGAAAAAATGGATAACCAAAATCAAGAAATAGGAAAAATCGTTGACATTCGTGAAAAAGTTCAAGCACACTTGGGTGAAACGATTGAAATTACTTCACAATTTGGTCGTAAACGCGAAAATCGTCATAAAGTGAACTTGATTGAAGCCTATGCAACACATTTCATTATTGAAAATATTCCGGCTCGTGGTCCTAAAACAACTGAGTCATATCAATATGCTGACATTTTGACTCAAACTATTTTAATTCACTATCCAAACGCATAAGTTTGAGGAATAAAGTAAATGGTTCAAATAATGATTAATAGATTTTTAAAGGAAAGGAGGAGATAAGGATGATGAAAGCCGATTGGGATATGACGCCTGTTAAAGGTGGCTCTGGCAATGCATTTTTTGGGAAAAGTGATCAGGAACGCGTTTTTATTAAAAAAAACGGCAGTCCATTTTTGCCGAGTATTTATCTTGAGGGAATCACGCCAAAAGTCTTATGGACAAAACGTACGGCTGAAGGCGATACCTTATCTGCTCAACCTTGGATTGACGGTCATACACTAAGTCCTGAGGATATGGAAGACCGCCAAATTAATCATATTTTAGCACATTTGCATGACTCAAAAAAATTGGTTGAATCTTATAAGAAGTTGGGAAGTCAAATTATTCTTCCTGAACAATTATTAGAGGATTGTGTCCAAAATACTGAGGCTTTACGAACAAATCATTTTTTGTCAGGAATCATTGAAGAAATGCGTCAACAAGTTCCCGAAATCAAAAATGAAGAGGTCGTAGTCGTTCATGGCGATGTCAATCATAAAAATTGGTTAGTGGATGATAATTCAGGAAAAATTTATTTAGTAGATTGGGATACCGTCTTTTTATCAGATTCAATGGTTGATATGGCACATGTTTTATCACATTATATTAAACCAAATAACTGGTCTTTGTGGTTGATGACATCTGGTGTTAGACCTCGTTCAGATATTATGGATAAAGTGGCTTGGTATGGAAAACTTTCTTTTCTTCGCCAAATCTCTGAATATCTTTCTAGAGGAAAAATGAAAGAAGTGAATCAAGAAATCTTGGGACTTCGTAAATTTTGTGAATTATTTTAGTAAAAATAGGCTAGGGTTTGGACCTTCCTATTTTTTGGCTTATAATTGAATAATAAAAATAAAGAAATAGAAGATCACTTTTGCTGATTTTCTATCAAAAATTAAAAAATTGAGGTAAAAATTGCGCGTCAGAAATCGTAAAGGGGCAGGCGAAATGCTTGCTGAAAACGCACATATCGTAGTTGAAAATCCAGCGGACTTTAAAGGACGTTGGTCAGAACGTTTTGGAAATGATCATCCGATTCATATTGAAGTGGGTTGTGGAAAAGGAGCTTTCATCACAGGAATGGCAGCTCTTCATCCAGAAATAAATTACATCGCAATTGATATGCAATTATCAGTTTTATCTTATGCTTTAGATAAAGCAATTGAAGCAGATTTGCCAAACGTACAAATGATGCTTGTTGATGGAGCTGCTTTGAGTGAATATTTTGCTGATGGTGAAATTGACCAAGTCTATTTGAACTTTTCTGACCCTTGGCCAAAAGGACGTCATGAAAAACGTCGTTTGACTTATAAATCTTTTCTTGCAACTTATGAAAAGATTTTACGTCCTGAAGGTGAAATTCATTTCAAAACTGATAATCGTGGATTGTTTGAATATTCTTTAGTTTCTTTAGCTAACTATGGTATGGAACTTAAAAAAGTTTGGTTAGATTTACACCAAGACGAAGAATTTGCACCTCAAAATGTAATGACCGAGTATGAGCAAAAATTCTCACAAAAAGGTCAAGTAATTTATAGATTAGAAGCAAAATTTTTGCCTAAGAAGTAAATAAGTTGCTTTCTGTCATTAAAACTAATGAAAAAAATTATTGACAGAATAAGAAAGTCTAAACCAATTTTCTGTCAGTAAAATTAATAAGAATTTATTATCTATTAAGGAGAATAAAATGAGATGTCCAAAGTGTTCTTCTGAAGAATCAAAAGTTGTTGATTCAAGACAAGCCGAAGATGCTATTCGCCGTCGTCGTGTTTGTGAATCATGTGGTTTTCGCTTCACAACCTTTGAACGTATCGAAGAAATGCCCCTTTTAGTCATCAAAAAAGATGACAAACGTGAACCCTTTAATCGTGAAAAAATTGTTCGTGGTTTAGTTCGTTCAGCATACAAACGCCCAGTATCAAGTGAAGATATTGAAACAACAGTTGCAAATGTTGAAAGAAAAATTCGTCAACTAGACAGTAATGAAGTTGAATCAGATGTTATTGGTGAATTTGTGATGCAAGAATTAGCTGAATTGGATGATATCACCTATATCAGATTTGCCAGCGTCTATCGTTCATTCAAAGATGTCAGTGAATTAGAAGAGCTCCTTAAAAATATTACCAAAAAATAAATCCGTCAGTAAAAAGTGACTGAATAAGGAGCATTTTATCGGCAGATAAAAGAAAGATCAGCTCGCTGAACTTTCTGTCAGTAAAAAGTGAGGAAAAAAATGAGAGCAGGAGATTCATTTACAATGCTTAATCGAGGAAAGACTAGCTTTGACGCTGAGGCTTTTCGTCTGCTCTATTTACCAATCATTGGCACGGATGCCTTTGCGCTTTATCAGTTAATGCTAAGCTTCTCTACTGGAAGAATTTCTCACTTTTTGGAATATCTAAATCTCGGCCTCAATCCTTTTATTGAAGCATTAGATAAATTATCTGGCTTATCATTAGTTCGGGTTTATGATGATCATACCAGTCTTTATCTTGAAGTAAAAAGTCCGCTAAATTTTGAAAATTTCCTTGCAGATGATTTTTATAGACAACTTTTGATTTCAAGAATTGGTGAAAATCGAGTAGCTGCTTTAGCTAAAAGAATGGAACCAAAAGGAAAAGAAATTTCCAAGAAATTTCATGAAGTTTATAAAGTTAGTTTTGACTCACAAGCTCAACAAAACCCTTCAAATACAAATGAACGTTTTGATATGGGGGCCTTTAAAAGTATTATGGAACGTCAAGGCTATCATTTAAACAATGAAAATCAAGACTCCTTAACGCTCTATTCACTAGCAGAAAAATTTGAACTCAATTGGTACGAATTATTCAAGCAAGCAGAAAAAACAGCCAATGCTGATAAAACTTTGAACATGAATAATTTGATGAGAAGTCTTTCAGGAGCTAGCCAACCGCAACCAGCACTTTCAGCTTTTCCTAAAGCATTTGCCGATTTGATTGTCATCAGTAAATCTCATGAACCAGATGATTTCATCCGACAGATAAAAGCGCAAGCTGGAGGCTTTGTCAGTTCGGAAGAACATAAGCTTTTAACTAATTTAAGTCGCCAAAATTTGCCAGCAGAAGTCCAAAATATTTTGATTCACTATGTTTTAGTACAGCAAAAAAATGCGTCGTTAAATCCAAATTTTGTAAATGCATTAGCCAACGACTGGATGAGAAATGAAGTATTTACAGCTGAAACAGCGGTAAAACGAATTTTGGAACGAGAAGAATTAGTTGCTGCTAAAGCAAAAACTGGAGCTGAAAAAAGACCAATGAAAATCAAAAAAGAAGCACCAAAATGGTCAAATCCAGATTATGAAAATAAGACAAGCCAAGAAGAACTTGCAAAACTTGAGAAAATAAGGCTTGACTCTCTCAAAAAACTGAAAGGAGAGCAAAATTAATGGAATCTATCGGAGACATCTTAGGAAAACGTCAAGACATCCGTGAAAATTTTGAAAAATTAGTCGCAGAAGTATTAAAAAATGCTGATGTGCAAGCTTTTATTGCCCAACATCAAATGACTTCTGACGAAATTCAACGCTCTTACTCCAAGTTTTATGAATACGTTCGTGAGCATGAAAAATTTGAAAAAGGTGAAAAACGGGCAGCTGATGGTTATGAACCTGTTTTAATCATGAATCACGGCTATGCTGATGTTTCATATCAAACGACAAATGAATTGGCGCAGCAACAAGCAGCTCAAAACCTTTTGCGACGTGTGAATATTATTGGACTTCCAAAAGATTTAAAACAAGTCACTTTGGCAGATATTGCCCTTGATGATGTTCAAAGAATCAAACCATACCAAGCCCTAGTTGATTTTATTACTAATTTTCCCAAGAAAAAAGGACTTTATCTTTATGGAGATTTTGGTGTTGGGAAATCTTTCATGCTTGCGGCAATGGCAAACGAATTAGCCAAAAAAGGAATTTCAACAACTTTACTTCATTATCCCACTTTCATTTCTGATTTAGATTTTGACAATGCCAAAGTCTGGGTCAATGAAATAAAAGCCAGCCAAGTTTTAGTTTTGGATGATATTGGGGCAGAGCAAAACAACGCTTGGGTTCGTGACAGTATTTTACAAGTCATTTTACAACATCGCATGCAAGAAAATCTCCCGACTTTCTTCACTTCAAATTTAAGAATGGAAGAATTAGAACAGCATTTAGCCGAAACCAAGCGAGCTGATGAAATTTGGCCAGCAAAACGTGTTATGGAACGCGTGAAATATTTGGCAGAAGAAATGCGATTAGAGGGGACGAATAGACGTCATGACTGAAACAAATGAAACGATTGATTTAATGATGAATCACACTTCGGTCAGAAATTTTACAGAAGAAGCAATTGAGCCTAAAGATTTGGAAAAAATCTTAAAAGCTGCTCAAATGGCATCAACATGGAAAAATTTCCAATCATATTCTGTGATTGTTGTAGAATCACAAGCTCAAAAAGATGCGATTTATGAATTTCAACCACAAAAATCAATCAAAAATTGTGCAGCATATTTAGTTTTTGTTGGCGATTTAAATCGTGCTCAAAAGGCAGTCGAATTGCATCAAGGCAATTTCCAACCGCAAGGAATTGAAAGCTTATTGATTACATCAGTTGATGCCGCAACAGCTGGACAAAATGCGCTTCTTGCAGCGGAATCTTTAGGCTACAACGGGGTGATGGTTGGCTTAATTCGAGACCAATCCTCAGAAATTTCTAAAGTCTTGAACTTACCAGATTATACTTATCCTATTTTTGGCATTGCACTCGGTAAAGCCGCACGTTTGAACAAAGTAAAACCACGTCTTCCTTTGGAAGCAACAGCTTTTAAAGAAAAATATGTTGAGCAAACGTCTGAAACCATTGAAAAATATGACCAAGTTCAAGAAGAATATGCTGGAAATAGACGCTTAAACAAATGGTCTGAACGGATTGTTGACCAGTGGGGCCAACCAGAAATTTCAGCTTCAACAGAAAATTTAAAGGCGAAAAAATTACTGTGAAATTAAAGAAAATCTTAGAACCAAAACTTCCAGCCACCTATCAAGTAGCCACAAGTCAAGATTTTATTGATGGAGAAATTTATCAAGCAGAATTTATAGATAAAACTTTGACAATCAATCAAAGAACTATTTTTTCAGGTTGTTCTTTCAAAAACACAACCTTTGAATTTACTGACAATACGATCAGTGAATTTACAGATTGCCTTTTTGAAAAATGTGATTTTTCCAATTTAAACTTCAATAAAATTGGCATTTATCGCTCAATCTTTAAATCCTGCAAATTGCTAGGAACTGATTTTACTGAAAGTCACTTACAAGACCTTCAGTTTACAGAAAATCTAATGACTTATGCAAATTTTTCAGGTTCTACCTTAAAGTCAGTCCGCTTTTTAGAAAATGAAGCTAGAGAAACCTTCTTTACTGCCTGTAATTTTAAGAATGTGGAGCTGTTAAAAAATCAATTAGAAGCAGCAAATTTTTGGGAAACAGCACTTGCAGGAATTGATTTTTCTACGAATCAATTTGAACACATGGAAGTTACACCTCAACTCGCTAAAAATATGAAGATAAGTCTTAGTCAAGCCCCATTTTTTACTAGCCTGTTTGGCATTGAAATTATCTAAAATGAACCTCGAAACCCAAGCCTAAAATTATATAGTCTATGGATTACAACCTCCTTCACTATTATAATTTTTTATCCAATAAGTAAACAAAGAAAGAAATAAAAATATGAGCTTACCTACAGTAGCCATCGTTGGCCGTCCAAATGTCGGAAAATCAACGATATTCAACCGTATTGCAGGAGAACGCATCTCAATTGTCGAAGACATTCCAGGTGTAACTCGTGACCGTATCTATGCCACAGGAGAATGGTTAACCCGTAAATTCAATATCATCGATACAGGTGGGATTGAACTTTCAGACGAACCTTTCATGACTGAAATTCGTGCGCAAGCTGAAATTGCCATGACCGAAGCAGATGTTATCATCGCTGTTGTTGACGGAGAAACAGGTATTACAGATGCCGATGAAGCCGTTGCTAATATTCTTTATCGTACAGACAAACCAGTTATTCTTGTTGTCAATAAAGTCGATAACCCAGAACGTCGAATGGAAATCTTTGATTTCTACTCACTTGGACTTGGCGATCCTTATCCTGTTTCAGCCGTTCACGGGATTGGGACAGGGGATGTCCTTGATGCAATCGTTCAAAATCTTCCTAATGAAATTGAAGAAGAAAATGAGAATGTCATCAAGTTCAGCTTGATTGGCCGCCCAAACGTTGGGAAATCATCTCTTATTAATGCTATTCTTGGCGAAGACCGCGTAATTGCAAGTCCAATTGCAGGAACAACTCGTGATGCGATTGACACACACTTTGTCGATTCTGAAGACCAAGAATTTGTCATGATTGATACCGCCGGAATGCGTAAATCAGGAAAAATTTACGAAAATACTGAAAAATATTCAGTCATGCGTGCCATGCGTGCCATTGACCGTTCAGATATCGTTTTGATGGTGATTAACGCTGAGGAAGGAATTCGCGAATATGATATGCGTATCGCTGGATTTGCTCACGAAGCTGGTAAAGGAATTTTGATTGTTGTCAATAAATGGGATACCCTTGAGAAAGATAACGATACAATGAAAAACTTTGAATTAGAAATTCGGACAAAGTTCAAATTCCTTGATTATGCACCAATCGTTTATGTATCTGCTAAGACAGGACAACGTCTGAATAAACTCCCAGATATGATTAAAGAAATTCATCATGCACAAAACTTACGTATTTCAAGTTCTGTTTTGAATGATGTCATTATGGATGCTGTAGCGATTAATCCAACTCCGACGGACAAAGGAAAACGTTTGAAGATTTTCTATGCAACACAAGTAGCGATTAAACCACCAACTTTTGTTGTTTTTGTCAATGAAGAAGAACTCATGCACTTCTCATATCTTCGTTTCCTTGAAAATCAAATCCGTAAAGCCTTTGTTTTTGAAGGAACACCAGTTCATTTGATTGCACGTAAACGTAAATAAAAAAATTCACTGATTTTATCAGTGTTTTTTTATGCAAAATAATTGAAAAAATTTTAAATTTGAAATATACTATTAAAAAAATTAATTTAATTGAAAGAAGATTAAATGGTATATTTTAAATACGGGAAAGCCTTCCATGACCTTAGAATTCAACATGGGTTTTCGCTTTCAGCCTTTGAAGAACTGGGGATTGCAAAGTCAACCCTCTCCAATTTTGAAAATGGTAAAAGCATGCTCTCTTTTGACCGACTTGATTTTGCACTTCAAAAAATGAATGTTTCTCCATTAGACTATAGTTTAATGATTAATAATGGCGAGCAGGATAATTATATTTCGATTTTTGATGAAATTGAGCATGCTTATTATCAAAGAAATATTAAACAACTTCAATATATATACGAAATCAATAAAGAGGGCTCAAACGAGCAAAAGTTAATCGCATTTTCTGCAAGAGGACTATACCGACGGTTGACTATTGAGGAGCTTAACGAAATAGAATTTTATCTAAAAGGAGTTCAATTTTGGGGATTTTTCGAGCTTTCTATTCTGGCGAATATAGGAGATAAGCTCGACAATTCCATAATTAATAATATCATAGATGACCTCCGCTATGATAAAGCCTACTATGAAAATAATCTCTATTATCGTGTACTGATCTATCGTTTTTTTTATAAAATAATTTTTAAATTTATTGATAGCGAAAAAAAAGAAAAGGCTCAAGAAATTCTGATGATTTCCAAACAATTTTTTATGCCTGGTGATGTGATGAGTCATGTCATTATAAATTTTGCTGAATCTTTTTATTGTTATTATTATACGGATAAAAAACAGGGGAAAATGCAGCTTCAGGAAACACTAAAGTTTCTAAAAAAAATAGGAGCAGAAGATTTTCGAAAAACCTTAAAGCTACAGTATGATAAAAGAATACTAAGAGAAAATCGTTCTGAAAAATGAACTTTTTATTTAAATATTTATTAAAGCAAAAATTTAATACAAATAATAATAGCACTAAAATCATAATGTACTTATAAAAAATAATTATCTAAAAAAATATAGCTAAAGTAATATTACGAAAAGATTACTTGCAAAAAAGACATATAAAAACCGTTCTTTTAAATGAACGGTTTTTATTTTATTTTTAAAGTCTATAGAATACGTGGCTTACAAGCCATTGATTTACAAAGAGTCAGAGGATAATTTAAATTTAGTTCTAAAAAAAACAATATTACATTGCAAGAAAGTTTTTAATTACATTAAAAAGCTTGCTCTCGTTTTACTTGATGAAACAAAAGTGCAATGTTAAAATGAGGTCAAGACAAAAAGAGATGAGATGTTTTCTCAGTAAAAAAAGAAATTCTACACAGTAAGAGATGAATAACTAGAAAGTGAGGTATAAAGCATGTATCGTTCTAAGCATCAAAAAGGTTATACAACCAGTCATGAAGTAAAAACAACTCGCTTTCGTACTTGGAAATCAGGGAAAAAATGGCTATATGGTGCCACCGTTTTGACTCTCACAGCTTCAACTCTACTTCCTATTGGAAACCTAGCTTTCCAACCCAAAACAGAGAAAGCGCAAGCAGCATCTGTTTCATCCGGAACACTTGTTCCAGGAAATACAAGTTATGACACAGGAGGACATACCTACTCTGGAACTGAATTTGCTAATTCTTCAAACTATGCTTTATATGGTAAAGCAGTTGTAGCAAGTAATTGGATTAATCTTGTTTCGTCAACAGCTAATAGTGTTGGTTTAGGAATATTTAATGGATCAGTTTCAGCTATTTCAGCAACAACAGGTTTTACCTTGAAGTCAACAATTAAAGTTGATTCAGGAAGTTCTCTGACTGATTTCACAAAATCAGGAGATGCCATCGGGGTTATTTTAACAGGGGCATCAAAGGCACAGTTAGCAGCAAATGCTCAATCTTCTCAGGCGACAAATGATGGGCTTGGAATTAGAGGTCTGCCTAACACAGTTTTCCTCGGCCGCGATCTTTATTCTAACTTATCCAACGTCTCAACCGGTTCGTTGACAGGAATTGACGGATCTGCAACTGTAAATGGTTGGACAGATGGTCCAGGAGTTGTAATGGCAATTCGCAATACGGATAGTAGTGGAACTTTACAAGCTGCTAATTATCCTTCATTAGGTAGTGCTGCTCCCTATAGTCCCGTGACCAACACTCAAAATGGGACAGCCTACACCTTTGCAACCGACACAAGCTATGCATTAGGTGTCGCCTCTCCTATTACATCGTCCGTACAAGAACCTATTACAGTCACTTGGACTCCTGATGCAACAAATACTGCAAGCACAGGCTATACTTCAGGGACTTTAACATTTAATTTGATTGCTCAAACAACAAGTAATGGCGCATTAATTGGAGCAAGTGCTGTCAATGGAGGAACGGGTGGTTATACCTTAACAACTCATACTAATCTACAAAATTCATTAACAGTTGGTTTTGTTGGCGGGACAGGAGGGAATTATGGTAACCTTTCTGTTTCTTTAAATGGAGCAACGATTACTGGATCAAAAGGAACAGAACCTGTACCTATAAACTATCTCAATAAAGTTACAGGGCAGCCGATTCCATCTATGGCACAAAGTTCAATTACGGCAAATGTCAATGATACGATTGGTGCGGCTTTAACTGCTCCAAGTTCAACAAGCCCAGATAATAATACTTATACCTACGTTGTTCCAGCAGCTCCAACAGGTTATCAAGCTAATTCTGCAACAACAACGACAGTTCTTGCAGCAAACCCAGCATCCACAACGAATACTTCAGCCACAACTGTTTCTAACTTTATTGTAGGAACAACCAACCCCAATGCACTAAATGTGAGTTATACTCCTAATCAACAAACAGTTTCATTCAACTGGGCGAAAGCTTCTGGAACAACACTTGCAAATCTCCCAACCAATCTTGCATACGGTGTAGCAGGAACAGGTGTAACAACAGATACTTCGGTTGTAACAGACAATCCGTTCTCAAATACCACTTTACTATCCAATTATGCAACAGCTCTTATGAATGCTGTGCCTGCAGGCTATAACATCACAAAAATATCAAACGGAATAACAACGGTTAGTGGAACGACAACCACTCAAACACTCGCCGCTTTCACAGCTGCTAATCCGACGGTTTCAGCGACGAGTACCAACAATAATTATACTGTGACTTTAACAGCAAATCCTGCCAATATTGCAGGAAGCTTTACTTTTGTTGATGGGACACCTGGTTTTACCAATACAGCTGGAATTGCTGGACCAACAGGAAATCTGATTTTGAATGGCACAGGGACGACAGCGACAGTTACGGCAAATGTTGGAGATGTCATTACGATTGCTAGAGGAACAAGTTTATCCACCACAGCGGGTGCAAATGTGCTTACCTCTTCGGTTACCATCAACTCTACAACAAATACAAGTCCTCTTACATTTACAGCTCCTTCAGGATACTATATTGTAGGCTATAGCTATGCAGGACAACTCCCTCAAGCTTTTACAAGTTTTAACTCTGGAGGGGCTACTTTTACCGCTACAAGTCAAAGCAATAATACGATTCAGTTTTATCTATCTCCTTATTCAGGAGCTCACTATAAATCTGATGGAACACTTGATTTAACTGCTTCAACAAGTACTTATACTGATAGTATTTGGAAAATGTCAAATGCAGCAGGAACGACAGTGACAAATGGTGTAATTGCGACAAATGCTGCTCAACCAAAGGTTTTATTAGAAACAACGACAGCTACTGGAACAACAACTTTGGGAGTCACAAGCGGTTCGAATACCTATAAGATGTACACAGGAACCGGATTAACGACAACTGCTCCGACATCAAATACGGTTAACACTCCAACCCAATTTATTGCTTCCCAAGGACAAGCATACTCTAGCATGCAGGGAGTTAGTGGAACCAACAAGTTTCCAACCACAAATGCGATACTTGCCATTCCGGGATATAAGATTGTAAGTGTTCGTCATAGTAATAATACGGGCGATATTAGTCAAACAACCGGAATTACAACATCGGGAATGACCGCGACGACAAACTTTAGCTCAATGGAAGCAGCTCTTGCTGGAAATAACGCTTATTATAATTTTCCACCCAATGCAAATAATTTCACAACAAATACGACAACCAATGCCGCAATAGACCAGTTTGTTGTTCTTTATCAGCCCATCCCCGCGACAGTCAATGTCAATAATTTGACCTACACAGTGGGGAATATGCCGAGCACGAATCCAAGCATTTCCGCTCTTTTGACAGCTGCTCTTCAATCAAGTTCGACTAACAGTGATGGTTCAGCTGCGGCAGCAACTAACATGACGATTTCCAATCTTACTAACGTGGGAACGGGTGCTAATCTTCAAGCTAGTCAATTGTCTAGTCAGCCTGCGGGACTCTATCAGGTGACCTATCAATATACCGACCCAATCAATGGGACGCAAACAACAGCTCTTGCTTACGTTAATCTCATCAATGGAATGACAACAAATGTGCCACTTATTGGTTCTGCAAGCTTGACGAATACGCTCAATCTTGGTCTTAATGGTTCTCTTACACCAATTAGCGAAAGTGTAACGAATATCAGTTATACAGACTATGAAGGTAATAGTAAGACAGTTGATATTACAGCAAACGATATTGAACTTGATAATCAAGGAAATGTGACGATTGCTCAGGGAAAACTTCATCAAGGAATTTATACTATCAGTGTGACTTATAGTTATGCTGGTGGGGGCACGGCAACTGTATCAGATACAATTAATGTTGCAGAACCTTTTAGCTTACCCTTTACAGGTGGAGAAGGAATCGCTGGAGTCGTGAGCTTAGCTGCTCTTACTGGAATGGGAGGGGTCTTTCTTAGAAAACGTAAAAAGTCAGAAGAAGAGACTCTTTTAAAAGTTGATAATTCAGTGGCATTACGAACGACTGAGAGAAATAAATCAAAGACTTTTCAACAAAATCGGAGAACGCGACCTTATCAAAAACTATTTCACACAAAAAATCGTGCTCATCTGGCGCAGTTACAGCGAAAAGGGAAATCATGTTGAATAATAAAATAGGAGAAAATTCTACTTAATCAATTTTTAGACTTGAGAACAAAGTAGGATTAGCTTTAAAAAGAGTAAATTAATCAAATAAAAATGGAGAAAAACAAATGAAACTTAATTCACTTAATAAAAAAATTGCACTGGCAAGTATTAATCTTCTTGCCCTTAGTACACTTGCTGGTTTTAGTGGACTATTAAATGTTAATGCCAAAACAACAAATGTCACCGACCAAGTGTCCAATGGTGAAGTGGCCATCTATGCTCAATCAGCAGCTGGGAATCAGAGCGCAACACAAAATAACGGACTTGTAGATTCCGATGGCAATCCTGTTGATGATAGTGGGATTGCTAATAATCAAACGGGAGGACAAGCAGGAAATACTGGAGACACAAAAAATAACGGTAGCCAACAAACAACTCTCGAAGGTTCAACTCCAAGCACAATGGCAAATGTGACTTTTTCAGCAACAAAATATGTAGGGACAGGTGTTCCGACTGGTGTGACTGATCCTTCATTTACAGATACAACTTCTGTAGCTCCAGTCATTACAGATGCATCTGGTCTTGCTGATTTCACTGGCTTGACCGATGGTTATTATCTGTTTCATCAAGTAACAACAGTCAATGGGATTACAACTGTTGGAGATTTTATCGTCCAAGTCAGCCACGAAGACAGCCAAGCGGGTATTGTTAACGTTTATCCAAAACTAGATATGTCAAGTTCAGCAGGCTTAGGAACGAGTGCGACAACAAATGCGGATGATAATTTCAATGGTCAAACACCAAATCAAATTGCTAATCCAAATGCGACGGGAAATTCTGACCAAACGCTCACAAATACGGACAACAATGCCGGAAATGAAAATCTGGCTAATGGAACATGGACAAATGGGTCTGATAATCAAAATACAACAACTGCGGCAGCTGGAAATACAGTGAATTGGAATGTGAATACAGTTTTTGATTCTTCACAAACAAACAACGGAAACGGGACTACAGGAGTCACAGGTACATATATTGTTACCGACCAATTGCCTAATAATCTGGTCAACAGCTCGACAGTAACAGCAAGTACGGTGATTGTAAATGTTACAAATGGAAGTGGAACAAAAGTGGGTACCTTGACTCCAACAACTGACTATACAATCACAAACGATGGCAATGGAAAAATCGTGGTTACTTTGACAACGGTTGGTCAGCAACACGCAGCAAGCTTGCTTGGCAACGCAGATGGTGCTTTAAATATTATCATTCCATCAACGGTTAAAAGCGCCATTGGTAGTGCGACAGATTCAGCCACTACGACAATCACTAATGCTTATGGAGCAGATCTTTCAACGACGACTGCAGTTAAATCAACACTTAATGTGGGTGGTCTTGAAATGACTAAAACAGATGCTTCAACTAATGCAGCTTTGGCAGGAGCAACTTTTACCGTTGTACGTGCTGATAATAAAGAGGATGCCCAAGATTTTGTTGAAGCGAATGCAGCTTATTTTAATAACTCAGCCTCAGGTGGAACAGTAACAAATCTAACTTCAAGTAAAGCGGCTTTTGTCACTGGGGATACTTCAGGAAATGCAAATACAAGTGCAACTGCACCAGTCACATTCACTACGGGTAAAGATGGGATTGCAACCTTTAACGGCTTGAACTTGGTTGATAATAACACGGATGGCAGTAACACAACGAATTACTATCTTGTCGAAGTTGCCGCTCCAACAGGTTATCAACTTCCTAGTGTTACTACAGCAGCTAACCTGACTGGTGCCGTCACCGCAAGCACAGCACCAGCTGCTACTGATACTACAATTACCAATAATAAACCATTTGCATTACCATTTACAGGTGGACAAGGTTTAGCGGGAATCATTGCTATTGCAACTGTTTCAGGGGTGATTGCTTTTGCTATTAAACGTCGTAAAGATAACGAAGAAGAAGTTGTAAAATAAAAATTTTATTTTTAATGGAAGTGGTAAACTAGCCAAATTGATATTGTAGATTAGGAGGGGATGATGGCAAAGAAAAAACCAAAAACCTCCCGTAAAAAGGGCTTCAGTTTCCGAAATTTACTGAGTATTATTCTTGGGATAATTGCTATTGGATTGTTGTTCTACCCGATTGTTGTTAACTATTTGGCAGGACAGCAAAATATCAAATCCGTTCAGAAATACGATGAAAATCTTTCAAATATAGGAAGTGCTAAAGTAAAGGAATTGCTTAGTCAAGCACAGCTTTATAACGCGCAACTTTACAATGAATATATCTATGATGCAAGTCAGCATATTGCTTGGAATAAGCCAATTCCTAACTATAACAATGTCTTAAAAATTGATACTACGGGAATGATGGGTTTCATCACGATTCCTCAGATTAAAGTCAATGATATTCCAATCTATCATGGAGATTCTGAAAAAATTTTGGGACTAGGGGTTGGACATATGCCTCAATCCTCTTTGCCAATTGGAGGAATCAATAGTCATGCTGTCTTACCTGCTCATTCTGGGCGAGTGAATGATACTTTATTTACTAATCTAGATAAACTCAAAAATGGTGATATCTTTTATCTTCATGTTTTGAATCTCACTCTAAAATACAAGATTAATGATATTCGCATCGTTGCTCCCAATCAAGTTTCATCTTTGAGTATTGAAAAAGGACGAGATTTGGTGACTTTAGTCACTTGTTATCCAACAGGTATTAATAACAAAAGATTACTAGTTACTGGTGAAAGAACAGCATTATCAAAGGTTACGCCACAAGAAGATATTCAACGCAATCAGTTTGGTTATAATTTTTGGGTGATGTTTGGGTCTGCTTTCTTAATGTTTCTTGGATTAGTCTATCTTTTATGGTTACTCTTTGGCAGAAAGCGGAACTTATATCATGTTGCTGCCAGAAAAATTGAAAAACCTGTTCTTTCTGATGGACAATTGGTAGGAGATTTTGGTGAAGGTTTTTATTTAACTGATTCTAAGAAACTAGCGTTTCAGTGGTTAGATGAATTTGCTCAAAAAGAAAAGCTGAACTCAGAAGAGCTTTTCTTAAATGTTTATCGATTAAAAAGAATTAAAAAGTTGTCCCGCTGGATATTTAAAGATAAAACGGAAAACTGGCAAAATTATATTAATGAGAAACAAGGTTATGGGGATGAAAAACATGCGCTTGTCGTAGGCCCTGCTTTTACTAGTGATAAGAAAATAATGCAGTATGTTTTGAAAACAGAAGAAGCATTGGGATATATAAAGTATATTAAATGCTTGAATATTAATAAATTAAAGAAAGGGGGAGGGATAATTGACAAAAAGTAGCAAGTTAATGGGGTTCTTAATAGTCACTTTGCTTTTGTTTTTGGGACTTGTCAGTCAAAAAGCTTTTGCTGATAGTCGCTTAATTATTGTAAAATATGGGCTAAGCCCTGGAGCGACAGGTTTTAGCGAGAATCAGACGACAAATGATGGACTACAGATTAATAACCTCCCCTTGGATAATTTAGGAAACGAACTGTCAGTTCTTTCTGGAATTCATTATTTAGTTTATGAAATTTCACCTACTGGGGATGGTTCAGAACTTAAGGCAACAAATCCACCGCCATCAAGTTATACAGTTTTAAAAGAGGTTGCTGATTTGGCGACTGACTCTAATGGAGTAGCTAGTTTATCTGTGGTTGATGGTTATTATTTGATTGAAGAACAAACTAACCCTCAGAAAGGTTTGCTGAAAGCAGCTTTACCTTTGGTAATCAAGGCTCCAGTTTCAGGATTAAATGAGGTTTATATTTATCCTAAATCTAGTGTTGATAAGGAAAAAACCGAACCTCCAAACAAACCTAAGCCTGCTCCTAAACCAATTGAAGTTCCTAAAGCTCCTAAAAGTAAGGATGATTCATCAAAAAAAGTTTTTGGATTATTACCAAAAACTGGTGTAGCTAGTTCTCTTTTATTAACTTCTTATGGTTTTGTCTTATTTCTGATTATTATCTGCTTAAAAAAACACAGAAAAAAAGAAGAAGAAGTTAAATAAAATGATTAAATTTAGCTAAATAAATAAGGTTGGACAATTAAATGTTCAACCTTATTTATTTATATAGGAGTTTTTAATAGCCAAGAATGATTTTGGCAATGATTGGAGCAAATATCACATACATAATACCAGTCACTCCGATACTAAGAGCTGCCATTGCACCTTGGGTTTTTCCAAGTTCAATCGCTGTTCCGGTTCCGACAGCATGTCCAGTTCCTCCGAGGGCAATCCCTTGAGCAACTGGGTCAGTAATTCTAAAGAGTTTTAAGAGAGGGCCGCCCAGCACGCTTGTGAGGATTCCTGTAGCAACAACGACAACAACGGTAATTTGTTCAACACCATGCATTTTATCTGAAATTCCCATAGCCATTGCAGTGGTTACTGATTTAGGGAAAATTGAAAGAGAAGCGAGTTTACTAAGGCTGAAAAACTTAGCACAAAGGGCGGTAAAAATACAGTTGACTAGAGCCGCAATAGCAATTGAGCTAACAATTGAGCGCGCGTGATGTTTCATCAAGTGGAAAGTTTTATAGAGTGGAATTCCGAGAGCAACGGTACTAGGTCCAATAAGGTCATTGATAATTGAACCCCCGATATAATAGTTTTTATAAGGGATATGAGCTAGTGAGAGAATTAGGATTATTACGACAGTCGCAAAGAGAAGTGGATTTGTCCAAGGCTTACGAAAGTTTTCATTAATTCGTACTCCAATCATAAAGACAAGAACGGTAAGGACAAAGCCAAAGAGAGGGTCGGTAGTGATAATATTCATGATTTTATATACTCCAAATTATTGGTCTTCAGTGGAAGAAGTGACGGTAGTATCTGGTTTTAAAGCGACATAATCGCCTTCAAATTTAACTTTAATCCATTCAACTAATTTTCCTAAGATGAGCATATTTATAACGAGTGCTCCAACAACAATCAAGAGGATTTGTGCCCAAAAGTGGCTAATCAAATTCCATTTGGCCATAATTCCAACACCGGCTGGCAAAAATAAAATGGTCATATTATTGATAAGAAAGCTTCCGGCTTCATCAACATGACGAAATTCAAGAATTTTGAATTGTAATGCGAGGAAAAGTAGTATCATTCCTAGAATAGAGCCTGGAACTGGTAAACGAAAGACGTTTGAAATGACATTTCCAATAAAAGAAAAGCCAAAAATGATTAATAATTGCAGGTAAATTTTCATATTTGTTAACTCCCTAAGTTAATTACGGATAATTTTTACAACAATTTTTATTGTACTCTTCGAGATAGGCTTTTTCAAGGATAAACTGGCTTTAGACTAATGAAAATGGCTTAATAAAAAATATAAAATGTGTGCTTGACTTTTACTTGAAACGTGTTATAATAAATATAAATAAACTATTAGAAAGGAGCGTTCGTAAGGGCGCTCCTTCTCTTGTGTTTTTAAAATAGAAGTTGACTTTAACTTTGTATTTTATGAAAGGAGAATTGCCTATGAATGATGTTGTTAAAATTGTAGAAGATTTCATTAGACCTCATATTCCTCAACCTTTTGAACTGTTTGCAGTTGAATGGGAAAAATTTGGTGGAGATATGATGCTTTCAATTCTGGTGGATAAAGAAGGCGGAATCGAAATTGATGAGACGGCTGAGTTGAGTGAAATCATTTCACCTTTGCTTGATACCATTAGTCCAGACCCGTTTCCAACAGAAGGTTATCTACTAGAGGTTGCAAGTCCAGGAGCTGAACGTCCTTTGCGTAAAGCTGAGCATTTTGCGGGTGCAGTTGGTGAGTATATTTTCGTTAAACTTTATCAAAAAATCAATAATGAAAAAGAAATTACTGGTGATTTGGTAAGCTTTGATGGAGAAACTTTAGTGGTAGATGTCTTGGATAAGACCCGTCATAAAAATATTGAAATTCCTTTATCTGCTGTTGCAAAAGCACAAACGATGGTTAAATTTTAAAGATATGACAGGATTTATTGATTTTTCTAAAGAGAATCAATAATTAGAAGCTGAGTTCGATTTCCTTGAGTTTGGCGAAAATGTAAAACTTCCTTGATTCAAGGTAGTCGAACTTAGCTTATATTAAAAATGAAATTTTCTTATAAAAAGAAAGAGAGAAAAAAATGAGCAAAGAAATGCTGAACGCCTTTGCAATGTTAGAAGAGCAAAAAGGAATCAAATCTGAGATTGTTATTGAAGCGATTGAGCAAGCTATCACAGCAGCTTACAAGCGTCAATATGGTCAAGCACAAAATGTTAAAGTTATCTTTGATGAAAAGAAAGGAAACTTCAATGTTTATTCGACTCGTGAAGTCGTGGATGAAGTTTTCGACAGTCGTCTTGAAATTTCACTTGAGGATGCGCATGAATTAAATCCTCACTATGAAATTGGCGACAAAATTATGTTTGAAGAAAAACCAAAAGATTTTGCTCGTACTGCTGCTGGAGCTGCTAAACAAGTTATCATGCAAAAAATGCGTGAAGAAGAACGCACAATTATTTATAACGAATATAGCCGTTACAAAGATGAAATCATCCAAGGAACTGTTGAAAAAGTTGATGCTCGTGCCGTTTATGTAAATCTTGGCCGTGTTGATGCTCTTTTGACTAAGAAAGACCAAATTCCACAAGAAAACTTCCATGTGGGAGATCGTGTGAAAGTTTATGTTACTGATGTTGTCTTGACTCCAAAAGGAACTCGTGTCTTCATTTCACGTACTGCGCCTGATATGCTCAAACGTATGTTTGAAAAAGAAATTCCTGAAGTTTTTGATGGAACTGTTGAAATCAAATCAATTGCTCGTGATGCTGGTGACCGTGCTAAAGTCATCGTTCAAAGTCATGATGAAAATGTTGATGCAATTGGTACAATGGTTGGGGCTAAAGGTTCACGTATCCAAGGAATCATTCGCGAACTTGCGGGTGAAAAAATGGATATCATTGAATGGTCAGAAGATAAAGCGACACTTGTTGCCAATGCTTTAAAACCTGCTCGTATTGAACAAGTTTTGATTACTGCTGACGGTTCAAGTTTAGCAGTTGTTGCGCGCGACCAATTGTCACTTGCCATTGGTAAACGTGGTCAAAATGTTCGTCTTGCTGCACACGTTACAAACAGTAAAATTGATATTAAAGCGGCTGATGAATTCAATATGGATGATTATGAATTCGTGGGTGAAGATGGGGAAGAAATTCCAACAACTGAAGTTGACGAAACTCTTGTAGTTGAAGAAGTTGTTGAAACACCTGAAGTTAGCGAAAGTAAAGAATAAATTTTAAAAGCTTGAAAATTTACTGACAGAAAATAATATTTTAGAAAAAGCACAAAGGTGCTGAAAATTTCTTTTTATAGGTCTGTCAGTAAAATGGCTGATATTCTAGTGGTCAAGAAATTGGCTGTCAGTCATTTTTTCAACAGAAATTTTGAGGATTTTCGATGAAACAGAAAAAAACTCCAATGAGAAAATCTTTAGTCTCGAATGAACAATTTCCCAAAAAGGATTTGTTACGGATTGCGTATAATAAAGAGGGAGAAATTTCAATTGACCCTTCTGGTAAAGCACATGGACGCGGAGCTTATATTGCTATTTTGAATAAAGAGGCAAGAGAAGCTAAGAAAAAACGTGTTTTTGACCGAGCTTTTCAAACTAAAATTGCTGATGAGTTCTATGATGAGTTAATCACTTATGTTGAACACCTTGTTGCTCGACGAGAACTTGAATCTGCAACCTATTCCGCTGATTTAGCGCCGGACTACGACTAAAGATGGATAAAAAACAACAAATTTCAAATTTACTAGGAATTGCAAAACGAGCTGGAAAAATTATTAGTGGTGAAGAATTGGTGATTAAATCAATTCAAAGCAGTAAAGCTACATTAGTTTTTCTTGCCAATGATGCCGCAGCAAATTTGAGTAAAAGAATTACTGATAAATCAAATTATTATGAGATTGCTGTCTCAACACTCTTTACAGAAATAGAATTATCGCACGCCATAGGACAAAATCGCAAGGTTATTGCACTTGTGGACGATGGATTTGCAAAGAAAATGGAGAGCCTCATGAACAATTGATGATATAAGGAGGACAAAGATTGTCTGATAAAAAACGTATAAACCAAATTGCTAAGGAAACTGGATTAACAAATGCTGAACTTGTTTCGGCAGCACAAACTCTCGGTTTTGAAGTGAAATCACATTCAAGTTCTGTAACAGCAGAACAAGCAGAAAAAATCATTCAAAGTGCAAAAACAGGCACTGACCAAACTGCTAAAGTTGCTGAAAAACCTGTTAAAAAAAGTCAACCAAAAGCTGCTGAGTCAGCAAAGAAAAACAAGGAAGACCATCCACGCACATTTGCTGGAAAAGCAGTTGTTGAGGACCCAGCAATTTTAGCAAGAATTAAAGCTAAAGAAGAAGCTGAAAAAGCAGCAAAAGTAGAAGTTGCATCAACTGAACATCCTGTTGTTACAGAAAAACCTAAAGCTAGTGAACCAGTTAAAAAAGCTGAACCAAAAGTTGAAGCTAAATCTGAGCCAAAAGTTGAAAAAGTAGAAACAAAAGATAACACAGCAACGTCAAAAGCTGAAGTAAAACCAGAGAATGTTGCTGATAAAAAAGAACCAGTTGTTACTGAAGAAAAGAAAAAATCATTGACTCAAAAACCAAGAATTCAAATCAAAGTTATTAAACGTGCCGAAGATATCAAAAAAGAACAAGCGGCAGCTCGTCCTGAAAAGAAAAAATTCGACAAAAATCGTAATGACCGAAATAATCGTAATGATAATCGCCGTCCTAACCAAAATGGGAATGGTCAAGGTGGAAACCATTATGATAAGAACCGTTCATCTGGTCAAGGACAAAATCAAGGTCAAAAACGTGACAAATTCGCTTCATCAGGTAGTGCACCAGCAACAGATTCGTTTACACCAGCTACTTCTGGTAAAACAAACCGTCGTGACCGTGACCGTAAAAAATCTGATAATAACCGCGATAATACAAAAGATGGTAACCGTAAAGGTGGTCCACTTCGCGTAAATGATAATCGTAATCAAGTTCGTAATGCGCGTAACTCAAACTGGAATCAAAAAGGTGGTCGTGGTCGTCACCAAAACAACCAATCTTCAAGTGTTCCAGCAACTCAACGTAAATTCCATGAATTACCAGAAAGTCTTGAATATGAAGTAGGAATGAATGTTCAAGATATTGCTAAATCAATCAAACGCGAACCAGCTGAAATTATCAAAAAACTCTTCATGATGGGAACAATGGTCAACCAAAACCAATCACTTGATGAAGATACAATTGAGTTGATTCTCATGGATTATGGTGTAACACCAGTCAAAAAAGTTGAAGAAGATAAATCAGATATTGAACGTTTGTTTGTTGAAGATGGTTATCTTAAAGAAGAAAACATGGTTGAACGCCCAGCTGTTGTTACAATTATGGGACACGTTGACCATGGTAAAACAACTTTGCTTGACCGTTTCCGTGAATCTCGTGTGACTGAGGGTGAAGCAGGTGGTATCACTCAACATATTGGGGCTTACCAAATCAAATCGAATGGTAAGAAAATTACTTTCCTTGATACGCCAGGTCACGAAGCCTTCACTTCTATGCGTGCTCGTGGTGCTTCTGTCACAGATATTACAATCCTTGTAGTTGCTGCTGATGATGGTGTAATGCCACAAACAATTGAAGCAATCAATCACTCTAAAGCTGCTGGTGTGCCAATTATTGTTGCAATCAACAAAATTGACAAACCAGGTGCCAATCCACAACGTGTAACACAAGAATTGACTGAACATGGTGTGTTCCCAGTCGCTTGGGATCCAGAAAATGGTTCAGAATTCGTTGAAATTTCGGCTAAATTTAACCAAAATCTTGATGAATTGTTAGATACAGTTCTTCTGGTGGCAGAAGTGCAAGAACTTAAGGCTGACCCAACTGTTCGTGCCATTGGTACTGTTGTTGAAGCCCGTCTTGACCAAGGTAAAGGGGCAATTGCAACTCTCTTGGTACAACAAGGAACACTTCATGTTCAAGATCCAATTGTTGTCGGAAACACATATGGTCGTGTTCGTACAATGACAAATGACCTCGGACGTCGGATTAAAGAAGCTGGTCCGTCAACTCCAATTGAATTAACTGGACTTTCTGACGTACCACAAGCTGGTGATCACTTCGCAGTATTTGAAGATGAAAAGGCAGCTCGTGCGGCTGGGGAAGAACGTGCTAAACGTGCTCAATTGATCAAACGTCAAAATACACGTCGTGTTAACTTGGACAATCTTTTTGATACTCTTAAAGAAGGTCAAACTAAATCTGTTAACATTATCATCAAAGCGGATGTTCAAGGTTCTGCAGAAGCGCTTGCTGCTTCACTTCAAAAAATTGAAGTTGAAGGTGTGAAAGTAGATATCGTCCATTCAGCTGTTGGGGCAATTTCAGAGTCTGATATTTCACTTGCAGCAGCATCAAATGCGATTATCATTGGTTTCAATGTTCGTCCAACTGGTCTTGCACGTGAACAAGCGGCTCAAGAAGAAGTTGATATTCGTTTGCACAGCATCATTTATAAAGTAATTGAAGAAGTTGAAACAGCAATGCGTGGAATGCTTGATCCTGAGTTCAAAGAAGAAATCATTGGTGAAGCAATTGTTCGCGAAACATTCAACGTTTCTAAAGTTGGTACAATTGCCGGATTTATGGTTATTCGTGGTAAAGTTGCCCGTGATGCTTCTGTCCGTGTCATTCGTGAAGGTGTCGTGATTCATGATGGAGCTATTGCCAGTCTTAAACATTTCAAAGATGACGTTAAAGAAGTCGGAAATGCTCAAGAAGGTGGTTTGATGGTTGAAGACTTCAACGATGTTGAAATTGATGATACATTTGAAGTTTACAAAATGGTTGAAATCGAACGTAAATAATAAGAGGTGAGCTCGACTGTCCAGAAGTTATGATAATTGCTACTTCGACTAACTGCTTTAGCAGTTTAGCGAGAAGGGACAGCGTAGATAGAAAATGTGGTTCTACGCGTAGTGTAGGTCCCATTTTGTCTATCTACGCCACAATGTGGCTACGCTGTCGATTCATTCTAAGCGACTAAAGTCGCAAGATGAATCGCATTTTCACAGACTTCTAAGAAGGTGAACTCAGTTAAATAAAAGGTGAGGGCGACTGGTTAAAAATGATGAATTTTATTTAAGTTTATTGTTTCTGGGAGCTTTTACTCATTTTAAGTGGAGGTGTGGAAAAGTGATTTAAAAATCATTTATCTACATTTTAAACGAAAAAATAGGAGGAGAAAATGGGAAATTCTTTTCGTAGCGACCGTGTCGCTGTAGAAATTCAACGCGAAATCAATGATATTTTACGAAATAAAGTACGTGATCCACGTGTTCAAGATGTAAATATCACTGATGTTCAATTGACTGGTGATTTGAGTCAAGCGACTGTTTATTATAGCCTCTTGTCAAATCTTGCCTCTGATAATGAAAAAGCCGCAACTGCTTTGAAAAAAGCAACCGGACTTTTCAAAAGTGAATTGGCAAAACGCATGACCATTTTCAAAATTCCAGATTTAACTTTTGCAAAAGATGAATCTGTTGAATATGGTTCAAAAATTGATGAGCTTCTTCGTGGGCTTAACAATAAATCAGAATATTAATTAAAAAAGTTACTGACGAAAAAATTGAGTGTATTCTTTAGGTTGAATACATTCTGACAGTTCTGTCAGTAACTTTTTTTGTCATAAAAATACTGACAGAATTGTTCTAAATAAATTTTGTGATATAATAGACATTGTGAAATGAAAGCGAATAAAATCTGCTCATTTGGAGGAAATTATGAAAGAACCATTGTTTTTGAACTCAGTTTTGCAAGAAAAAATCTGGGGCGGCGACCATTTGAAAGAGTTTGGCTATGATTTGCCATCAGACAAAGTTGGTGAATATTGGGCTATTTCTGCTCATCCACATGGTGTGTCAACAATTGCTAATGGCGAATTTAAAGGTCAAAAACTTGACCAATTATACGCAAGTCACCGCGAATTGTTTGGTGATAGTAAAAAAGAAGTTTTTCCCTTACTAACTAAAATTTTAGATGCCAATGACTGGCTTTCTGTGCAAGTTCATCCAGATGATGAATATGGACAAAAACATGAAGGTGAACTTGGAAAAACTGAATGTTGGTACATTATTTCAGCTGAACCAGGCGCTGAGATTATCTATGGACATAATGCTAAATCACGTGAAGAATTAGCAGAAATGATTAAATCTGGTGATTGGGATCATTTGTTACGTAAGGTAAAAGTGAAAACAGGGGATTTCTTCCATGTTCCGTCAGGAACAATGCACGCAATCGGTGCTGGAATTGTTATTCTTGAAACACAACAATCTTCTGATACAACTTACCGTGTTTATGATTTCGACCGTAAAGATGACCAAGGAAATCTACGTGAATTACATATTCAACAATCAATTGATGTATTGAATATTCCGGGCGACAAAGTTCCTGAAAATCAAGTTAAAACTGAAAAATTTGCTGATGCAGAAATTACAACTCTTGTGAAATCAGATTTCTTTGATGTTTATAAATGGCAAATTCATGGTGACCATGAATTTACCAAAGTTGCTGATTACACTTTAGTTTCTGTACTTGATGGTCAAGGAAAATTAACAGTTGATGGAAATGAATATCCAGTTGAAAAAGGAGCTCATTTCATCTTACCAAGCAACATTGAAAAATGGAATTTGTCTGGTCAATTAGAAATTATTGCCAGCAATCCTGCCTAATGAATTCAAAAGTTACTGATGAAAACTTTAAATTTTCTGTCAGTAACTTTTTTTGTTGAAATTATTTCTGTCAGTAGTTTGGGAAGGCAAATTTTACTGACAGAAACTAATATTTTTTATAAAAATTGAGCAATGATGACGTTTTCTAAAAATTATTACTTGCAAATCATTCTAAAAAATAATATAATTTGATACAGAAAACCATTTGCAATATAAAAACAAATTGAGTTCATCTTGCGAGAAAGAAAAAATAGAATAATAAATCAGGGGGTAAGTTGATGATGTTTTTTTTGCATCAGTTTATCCCCTATCTAAATGTAATAATAAAATTTCATAAGGGGGTTTTATTGATTTCAATTTCTTTTTTTTCGTAATGTCTAAAGTCGGACTCACATCTAAATAATGAAGAGGATGACAGATGAAAACAGATTTTGATAAGGTGAATGAATGGCTGATTCAACTCTTTCATGATTTTATGATATTAGAGGAGCAATTTTTAAAGGACTCAGCTTATTCAGATGTAACAGTAAAAGAATTACAAATTTTGACACTGGTTCATACGCTAGGAACTTGTCGTGCGACAGATATTGCCAAAAATCAAAAATTGGCCTTGTCAACAATTACAATTACCCTCAATCGATTAGAAGATAAGGGATATATTGAACGCAAGCGTTCTACAGCGGACAGACGAGTGACTCACATTATACTGACATCGAAGGGTGATGAGCTTTGTGCAACTCACCGTGAATTTTTCCATACGATTACAGATAATCTATTTGATAGCGTTTATGGAACTACTGAAAATAAATTGGCTGGTGAACTTGCAACCTTACACGATTCTTTGGAGAATATGAAATAATGACTTTTGCGAAAATTACGCAAGTGGCACACTATGTGCCTGAAAATGTGGTATCTAATGATGACTTGTCCAAAATAATGGATACTAATGATGAATGGATTTACAGTCGGACAGGGATTAAAAATCGCCATATTTCAACTGGAGAGAACACCTCAGACTTAGCAGCTAAAGTTGCTAAGCAGTTGATTAGCGATTCAAATTTAAGCCCAGAAACGATTGACTTCATCATTGTTGCTACAGTAACTCCGGACTCATTGATGCCTTCAACCGCGGCACGGGTTCAAGCTCAAGTAGGAGCAGTTAATGCTTTTGCTTACGATTTGACTGCGGCTTGTTCAGGCTTTGTCTTTGCTCTATCAACAGCGGAAAAATTAATTTCCTCAGGAGCATATCAACGAGGGCTTGTCATTGGCGCAGAAGTCTTTTCAAAAGTAATTGATTGGTCAGACCGATCAACTGCTGTTCTTTTCGGAGATGGAGCTGCTGGTGTGCTTATTGAAGCTGGCGCGAGTCAACCTCTGATTATTGCTGAAAAAATGCAAACAGATGGAAGTCGTGGGAACAGTTTACTTTCTAGTTATGCTGACATCCAAACTCCATTTGCCTCTGTTTCATACGAAAGTTCAAACTTGAGTATGGAAGGGCGAGCAATTTTTGATTTTGCCGTACGTGATGTTCCTAAAAATATCCAGGCAACTTTAGAAAAAGCTAATTTGTCTGCTGAAGAAGTAGATTATTATCTCCTTCATCAAGCGAATTCAAGAATCCTTGATAAAATGGCTAAAAAGCTTGGTGTGACGCGCCAAAAGTTCCTTCAAAATATGCAAGAATATGGTAACACATCGGCAGCAAGTATCCCTATATTGTTGTCAGAATCCGTAAAAAATGGTATATTTAGTTTGGACGGTCAAACAAAAGTCGTCTTGACAGGATTTGGCGGTGGCCTCACTTGGGGTACAGCAATTATTAATTTATAAGAGCTTCAAAGTTTAGCAAGTTTTTCTTAAGTTGTCTATATAAGAAAACATTATCAGCTAACTTTGACTCACAAGAAGATTTTAAAAAATCTTCACTAACTAATGGTTATAAACCGCTTTGCGGATATAATATAAATATTTTCACTCAATTAAAGGAGAAAAAATTATGGCAGTATTTGAAAAAGTACAAGATATTATCGTTGACGAACTCGGTAAAGAAAAAGAAGAAGTAACACTCGAAACTTCATTTGAAGAGCTCGACGCTGATTCACTTGACCTTTTCCAAATCATCAATGACATCGAAGACGAATTCGACGTTGAAGTTGATACAGAAGCAGATATGAAAACAGTTGCTGACCTCGTTAAATACGTAGAAAACAACAAATAATTCGGGATGGGGGTGAAGCGAGCAAAGGAGTTGATTCTTTTGCGAATTTCGCCCCTTCTTTTCGTTGGACTAGTTCTATTTTCAAAATAGAATTCTAGTATAGGGAGCTCAGTAATGATATACTGAGCTTGTCCTATAATTTTCATATTGAAGAATGTCATTTTTTTTAAGATAAAAAACATTTTACAATACTAATAATTAACTTTATAAAAGAAAATACGAGGAATTCTAATTGACTGATTTTGAATCATTGATTCAAAAGGTTGATTACTATATATTATGACTAAAACAGCATTTTTATTCTCAGGTCAAGGGGCACAAAAGCTTGGAATGGCACGTGACTTATATGACCAATATGAAACAGTTAAAGCAACTTTTGATGAAGCAAGTCAAGCTTTAGGATATGATTTGCGAGCTTTGATTGATAATGATGAAGAAAAACTAAATGAAACAAAGTACACTCAACCTGCAATTTTAACAACCTCTGTTGCTATTTTGCGTTTGTTAAGTGAGAATGGGATTAAACCTGACCTTGTTGCTGGTCTTAGTCTTGGTGAATATTCTGCCTTGGTAGCATCAGGAATCATTGATTTTCAAGAAGCAGTTAAGCTTGTAGCTAAACGTGGTCAATATATGACAGAAGCTGCACCGACTGGTTCTGGTAAAATGGTCGCTGTAATGAACACAGACCCAGCCTTGATTGAAGAAATTTGCCAGAAAGCGGCCGAATTTAAAGGCGGTATTGTGAGTCCAGCAAATTATAACACGCCCGCACAAATTGTTATTGGTGGTGAAGTTGAGGCGGTTGATTATGCTGTTGAGTTGCTAAAAGAAGCCGGAGTTCGTAAACTTATTGAATTAAAAGTTTCAGGACCTTTCCATACAGCAATTTTAAAACCAGCATCTGAAAAATTGGCTTTGGAACTTGATAAAATTGATTTTAGACCTTTTGAATTACCATTAATCTCAAATACGAGTGCTAAAGTAATGGAAAATGATGAAGTCAAAGGACTTTTGACGCGTCAAGTCATGGAACCTGTTCGTTTTTATGAATCTGTTGAAACAATGCAAAAACTAGGTGCGACTCGCTTTATTGAAGTTGGTCCTGGGAGAGTACTTTCAGGTTTCATTAAAAAAATTGATAAAAATGCAGAAATTGCTAATGTTGAAAATTTAGCTTCATTTGAAGCTTTGATTAATCAGTAAAATTGAAGAAAGGAATTGAGTTTGTCCTTTTGAAATCTTAGTACTAAAGTGCTAAAACTTCTTAGGCGGGCTCATATCTTAAATAATGGAAATTAAAAATAAAAATGTCTTTGTGACTGGTTCAACACGTGGAATTGGTAAAGCAATTGCGCTTCAATTTGCTAAAGCGGGTTCTAATCTAATTATTAATGGTCGTTCAGCAATTTCAGAAGAATTATTAGCTGAATTTACAGCCTATGGTGTTAAAGCAATTGGTATTTCTGGTGATATTTCAAAATCAGAAGATGCAAAACGAATGGTTGCAGAAGCGATTGAAACTCTTGGTTCAGTAGATATTTTGGTAAACAATGCAGGGATTACTCGTGATGGTTTATCTTTGAAAATGTCAGAAGAAGATTTTGAGTCTGTTCTTAAAATCAACTTGACTGGGGCTTTCAATATGACACAGGCTGTATTGAAACCGATGACCAGAGCTCGTTCTGGAGCAATTATTAATATCTCATCAGTTGTTGGACTTATGGGAAATGCTGGGCAAGCAAATTATGCCGCTTCAAAAGCAGGACTTATTGGTTTGACAAAATCAATTGCTAGAGAAGTTGCGGCACGAAATGTTCGTGTCAATGCTGTGGCTCCAGGATTTATTGAATCAGATATGACTGAAGTTCTTTCTGATAAAGTTAAAGATGCAATGAAGGGGCAAATTCCAATGAAACGTTTTGGAATGCCTGAAGAAATTGCAACAGCAACTCAATTCTTGGCTGAACAAGAATATATGACTGGACAAGTACTTACCATTGATGGTGGAGTTTCAATGTAAATTATTCATTGATAAATTTTAAAATTAAGAGGATAAAAATATGACAAATAGAGTTGTTATCACTGGTTATGGTGTAGTTAGTGCAATTGGAAATAGCCCAGAAGAATTTTGGAACAATCTTAAAGCTGGTAAAACTGGAATTGGTCCAATCACTCACTTTGATGCTGAAGCAACAGGGATTTCTGTTGCAGCAGAAGTAAAAGAATTTCCATTTGATAAATATTTCCAGAAAAAAGATGCACGACGCATGGATACTTTCTCACTTTATGCGGTTTATGCAGCACTTGATGCCATGGAAATGTCTGGTATTACAGAAGAAAATACTAATTTTGACCGTTTGGGCTGTATCATGGCTTCTGGGATTGGTGGACTTGAACAATCACAAAAAAATTCACAAGCCATTGTCGCTAAAGGCCCTCGTAAAGGGGTAGCACCACTCTACGTTCCACTTGCTATTGCTAATATGGCAACTGGTAACGTTGCTTTACGTACAGGTGCTCGTGGAGTTTCGCGTGCTGAAGTAACGGCTTGTGCGGCTGGTGCTAATTCAATTGGTTCAGCTTTCCGTGAAATCAAACATGGTTACGCTGATGCAATGATTGCTGGTGGTGCTGAAGCGGCTATTTGTGAACTTGGAATTGCAGGTTTTGCTAATTTGACTGCTTTGACTAAAGAAACTGACCCTGAAAAAGCATGTATTCCATTCGATAAAAATCGTTCAGGATTTGTAATGGGCGAAGGTTCTGGTGTATTGATTTTGGAAAGCCTTGAACATGCACAAGCTCGTGGCGCTAATATCTTGGCTGAGATTGTTGGATACGGAAATACAAATGATGCTTTCCATATGACAACTCCTTCAGGAGTGGGTGCTGAAAATGCGATTAAATTGGCTTTGGAAGAAGCTGGTGCAAGTCCAGCTGATGTTGATTACGTTAATGCACACGGAACTTCAACACATGCCAATGAAGAAACTGAAAGCAAAGCAATTCACAATGTAATTGGCGATAAAGCTTATGTTTCATCTACAAAAGCATTGCACGGTCATGCACTTGGTGCAACAGGTGCAATTGAAGCAGTGGCAACTGTTCAAGCACTTTTGAATCAATATGCACCAGTAAATGCTGGAACAACTGAACTTGATGAAGGAATGACAATTAATGTTGTTCTTGGTGAAGGTAAACCTGCTGATATTAATCTTGCATTGTCGCAAGACTTTGGTTTCGGTGGACACAATGCTGTATTGGCATTCAAGAAATGGACTGGAGAGTAAATAAAAATGAACATTTCAGAAGTAAAAGATTTGATGAACCAATTCAATGGTTCTACTTTACGTGAATTTTCTTGGAAAAATGCTGATGGTGAATTATCATTTTCTAAAAATGAAGGTCAAGCCCTTGTTGGAGCTCAAAGTGCTGCACCTACTGCACCTGCATTTACAGCTCAACAAGCAACGCCAGTTGCAGAAAGTACAGAAGTGCCCGTAGCAAGTGAAGCGGCTGTTGAAGCTGAGGGTGAAGCAGTTACTTCTCCATTAGTGGGTGTAGCCTATCTTAAACCTTCACCAGATAAGGCTGAATTTGCCAAAGTTGGTGATTCAGTTAAAAAAGGTCAAACTTTGCTTATTATTGAAGCAATGAAAGTAATGAATGAAATTCCTGCACCAAAAGATGGAGTTATCACGGAAATTATGGTTTCTGGAGAAGATGTCGTTGAATTTGGTCAAGATTTGATGAGAATCAAATAAAAAAATTACTGACAAAGCTCTGTCAGTTTATCTTTGATGTAAAAGTTACTGACAGCTCTGGTTTAGGTGCCAGAGAATTTACTGACAAGTTCTGTCAGTGAATCTCTAAAAGAAAAGTGAGAATAAATGACTGAAGTAAACATTAATGTAACTGAAATTATGGAGGCTTTGCCTCATCGTTATCCATTTCTATTAGTCGATCGTGTGATTGATATTGCTGAGGATGAAATTACAGCAATTAAAAATGTGACGATTAATGAAGAATTTTTCCAAGGACATTTTCCACAATATCCAGTAATGCCAGGGGTTTTGATTATGGAAGCTCTCGCACAAGCGGCTGGTGTTTTAGAATTATCTAAACCTGAAAACAAAGGAAAACTTGTTTTTTATGCGGGAATGGACAATGTTAAGTACAAAAAACAAGTCACTCCCGGAGATCAATTGGTCTTACATGCTAAATTTATCAAACGTCGTGGTCCAATTGCGGTTGTTGAAGCAGAAGCAACTGTTGATGGAAAATTGGCGGCTAAAGGAACTTTGACTTTTGCCTTAGGGCGTTAGTGCTTTAGTACTTGCCTTTTTATCACTTGCTTTAGCAAGTAGAGAAAACGGACAGCGAAACGAAGTGGAGATAGGCTTATAACCATTACGACTAATCGCTTTAGCGATGTAGCGAGTATGGATTAAAGACGGTCAAGGTGACCTGATATCGAAGATGTCAGGTTGTGTCCTGCCTTAGGTAAATAGCTCATCTTCATTTAAAAATAATCATATTTTTTATGATTAAGAAACAAAAATTTATTTTAACCATAAGATTTTTTACTTATGGTAAATTCGGACTTATTTTTATTTATCAAAAAATTGTTTTGTTGGGAATGACTTTCTTTTTTATCATTCCTTTCAAAACACCCATTGAGCAAAAGCTCGGGGTATTTTCCCATATGGAGAACATCTATGTTTAATAAAATTTTGATTGCCAATCGTGGCGAAATTGCTGTAAGAATTATTCGTGCAGCTCGTGAATTAGGAGTGGGTACAGTTGCCATTTATTCAACTGCAGACCGCGATGCTTTACATGTTCATTTAGCTGACGAAGCAATTTGTGTGGGCCCAGCTAGAAGTACTGAGTCTTATCTTAATATGAATAATATTCTGTCAGCTGCTGTGGCAACTGGCGCACAGGCGATTCACCCAGGTTTTGGATTCCTTTCTGAGAATTCAAAATTTGCTCGTCTTTGTGAAGAAATGAATATTAAATTTATCGGTCCGTCAGCAAAAGTTATGGATATGATGGGTGATAAAATCAATGCTCGTGCAGAAATGATTAAAGCTGGTGTTCCTGTAACACCGGGTTCTGAGGGCGAAGTTCATACCACTGATGAAGCAGTAAAAATTGCTGAAGAAATTGGCTATCCAATCATGCTTAAAGCA
The DNA here is from genome assembly GCF_016517475.1 of Lactococcus sp. S47. NCBI lineage: Bacteria > Bacillati > Bacillota > Bacilli > Lactobacillales > Streptococcaceae > Lactococcus > Lactococcus sp. S47. The sequence continues at coordinate 82,385 of NZ_JACVUB010000006.1, read as the reverse complement.
TCAGCTGGTGGTGGTGGTAAAGGAATTCGTAAGGTTAATAATGTTGAGGAACTTGTTCCAGCATTTGAGGCAGCACAAGCGGAAGCACAAGCTGCTTTCGGTAATGGAGCCATGTTCATCGAACGAATGATTTTCCCAGCGCGTCATATTGAGGTTCAAATCTTAGGAGATAGTCAAGGAAATGTGATTCATCTTGGTGAACGTGATTGTTCATTGCAAAGAAATAATCAAAAAGTTCTTGAAGAATCTCCGTCAGTCGCAATTGGACACACTTTACGTCAGGAAATAACAGCTGCGGCTGTTAAAGCAGCTCAGCATGTTTCTTATGAAAATGCGGGAACCATTGAGTTCTTACTTGATGAATCTTCTGGTAAGTTTTATTTCATGGAAATGAACACACGTGTTCAAGTTGAACATCCGGTCACAGAGTTTGTATCAGGTGTTGATATTGTAAAAGAACAGATTCGTGTAGCCAATGGCAATGAATTGTCTGTCAAGCAAGAAGATGTGACTTTTAGTGGACATGCGATTGAATGTCGAATTAATGCTGAAAATCCTAAATTTAATTTTGCACCAAGTCCAGGAAAAATTACTAATCTTTTCTTGCCAAGTGGTGGAGTTGGTTTGCGGGTTGATAGCGCTATGTACAGTGGTTACACCATTCCGCCATATTATGATAGTATGATTGCTAAAGTCATTGTTCATGGTGAAAATCGTTTTGAAGCACTGATGAAAATGCAACGCGCCCTTCTTGAATTTGACGTTGAAGGGGTCATTACAAATGTTGATTTCCAACTAGAATTAATTTCTGACCCACATGTTGTGGCAGGAGATTATGATACAAGCTTCTTAGGAAATGTTTTCTTACCAGAATATCAAAAAGAAGATTAATCAATAGATTAGTGACAGAATTGTCAGATGGCTTACAATTCATCTGTCAGTAAAATTTATAAAAAAATGAGAAAAGGATGCAAAGATGGCTCTTTTCCAAAAGAAAAAATACATTAAAATTAATCCAAATCGTTCCATTATTGAAAAGCAAGCCGAGCAGCCAGAAGTTCCTGATGAACTTTTTGCCAAATGTCCTGCTTGTAAACATACGATTTATCAAAAAGATTTAGGAAAAAATAAAGTTTGTCCTAATTGTGATTACAATTTCCGAATTACAGCCAAAGAACGGTTAGCAATTGTTGCTGACAAAGATTCTTTTGTTGAAATGTTCACTGGAATTGAAAGCAAAAATCCCTTGGATTTTCCAGGTTATCCTGAAAAATTGGCGGCAACAAAAGCACGGACTGGTCTTGATGAGGCAGTTATGACTGGGACGGCCACAATTAAAGGGCAAAAAACGGCTTTGGCAATTATGGATTCGACTTTTATCATGGCTTCAATGGGAACTGTTGTTGGTGAAAAACTGACACGCTTATTTGAATATGCAACTACCGAAAAATTGCCGATTATTGTTTTTACGGCATCAGGTGGTGCAAGAATGCAAGAAGGAATTATGTCATTGATGCAAATGGCCAAAACTTCGGCTGCTGTGAAACGACATTCAAATGCAGGACTTTTTTATATTACAGTTTTAACTGACCCAACAACTGGAGGAGTGACAGCTTCATTCGCCAGTCTGGGAGATATTATTTTAGCTGAACCCCAATCTTTAATTGGTTTTGCTGGACGTCGTGTCATCGAACAAACCGTCCGTCAAACTTTACCTGATGATTTCCAAAAAGCTGAATTTCTTTTGAATCATGGTTTTGTTGATGCAATTGTTAAGCGGACTGAATTACGTCAAAAATTGGCACTTCTTTTAGAACTTCATACGGAGGTGGAAAATGTCTGAAACAATTGATTCACTGACAGGTGAAGTTTCACAAAAAAATATTGCTGACATTATTAATGAAGCACGAGCGGCTGACAGAATTTCGGCAAGAGATATTATTGACAAAGTTTTCACTGATTTCTTTGAATTACACGGCGACCGTCAGTTAACAGATGATGAAGCGATTGTCGGCGGAATTGCTCGCTTCAATAATCAAGCTGTGACCGTTATTGGAATTCAAAAAGGACGTAACCTTGCTGAAAATTTAGCTACTAATTTTGGACAACCAAGTCCGAATGGCTATCGTAAAGCGTTAAGACTGATGAAGCAAGCTGAAAAATTTGGTCGTCCAGTCATTACGTTTATCAATACAGCTGGTGCTTATCCAGGAATTGAAGCAGAAGAACGTGGACAAGGTGAAGCAATTGCTAGAAACCTTTTGGAAATGTCTGACCTTAAAGTTCCAATTATTGCTTTCATCACAGGTGAAGGTGGTTCAGGAGGAGCATTAGCTCTTGCACTTGCCAATAAAGTATATATTTTAGAAAATGCTGTTTATTCAGTACTTTCTCCAGAAGGTTTTGCGACGATTCTCTGGAAAGATGGTTCACGTCGTGATGAAGCGGCTGAATTGATGAAAATTACAGCGCCACATCTTTTAGAAATGGGTCTTGTTGATGCTATTATTTCTGAGGAAAATCTGATTGATAACCTCAAGAGACAACTGACAGAATCACTTGGTGAATTGTCATTACTGACAGAAATAGAATTGGCAGAACAACGCTACGAAAGATTTAGAAAATATTAAAAAACGAAGGATGTCCTTCGTTTTTTTATATACATAAAAAAAGTTAATTCTGCTATAAAAAAATCTTATAGCACTGGGCACACTTTCGTGATATCTTTATATTAGATTGAAAATAGAAAGAAAAGGGCCAATGACAAGTATAAAAACGAAAGTAATTCATGGTGGTATTTCAACAGACAAGACAACAGGAGCAGTATCTGTTCCGATTTATCAAACGTCAACTTATAAACAAAACGGACTTGGACAACCTAAAGAATACGAATATTCACGTTCTGGAAATCCAACGCGTCATGCCTTGGAAGAATTAATTGCAGATTTAGAAGGTGGTGTTCAAGGATTTGCATTTAGTTCAGGACTTGCTGGAATTCATGCGGTTCTTTCGCTATTTTCTGCAGGAGATCATATCATTTTAGCTGATGATGTTTATGGTGGAACTTTCCGTTTGATGGATAAAGTGCTGACAAAGACAGGGATTATTTATGATTTAGTTGATTTGAGTAATCTTGATGACTTGAAAGCGGCTTTTAAAGAAGAAACGAAAGCTATTTATTTTGAAACTCCTTCAAATCCTTTATTAAAAGTTTTGGACATTAAGGAAATTTCAGCAATTGCTAAAGCTCATGATGCCTTAACACTGGTGGATAATACCTTTGCGACACCGTATTTACAACAACCAATTGCTTTAGGAGCTGATATTGTTTTGCATTCCGCAACGAAATATTTAGGTGGACATTCAGATGTAGTGGCAGGACTAGTTACAACCAATTCAAAAGAACTCGCCAGCGAAATTGGCTTTTTACAAAATTCAATTGGGGCGGTTCTTGGACCACAAGACAGCTGGTTAGTGCAAAGAGGTATTAAAACACTTGCGCTTCGGATGGAGGCTCATTCGGCAAATGCTCAAAAAATTGCTGAGTTTTTAGAAACTTCTAAAGCCGTCTCAAAAGTTTATTATCCAGGTCTTAATAGCCATCCGGGGCATGAAATTGCTAAAAAACAAATGTCTGCCTTTGGAGGGATGATTTCATTTGAATTAACGGATGAAAATGCCGTCAAAGATTTTGTTGAAAACTTGAGCTATTTTACGTTGGCTGAATCACTAGGTGGCGTTGAATCTTTAATTGAAGTGCCAGCAGTGATGACTCATGCTTCTATTCCAAAAGAACTTCGTGAAGAAATTGGGATTAAGGATGGCCTAATTCGTCTATCAGTAGGGGTTGAAGCAATTGAAGATTTACTGACAGATATCAAAGAAGCACTTGAAAAAAAATAATTTTACTGACAGACTTGTAAGCAAAGCTTACGACTCCTTTCTCCCTCACTTTAACAGCTCACATTGGTCCTGTTGAACTGACAGAAAAATTAGACAGTAGAAATTGAAAGTAATTTACTGACAAAAGTGCATACAATTCATCTATCTCCCGCCTCAAGCGCTCATTTGGTTGACTTGAACTGACACAAAGCTGTCAGTAATTTAGGAATTAATTATGGTAAAAATTGTTGAAAATATTACTGAATTAGTTGGAAATAGTCCAATTATCAAACTAAAAAATGGTCCAGAAAATGGAGCAGAAATTTATCTAAAACTTGAATATTTTAATCCTGGAGGTTCAGTTAAAGACCGGATTGCTTTACAAATGATTCGGCAAGCCGAAGCAGATGGTCGCTTAAAAAAGGGAGGAACGATTGTTGAACCTACCTCTGGGAACACAGGAATTGGACTTGCCATGGCTGGTGCAGCTTTAGGCTATAATGTGGTTATTATCATGCCTGATAGTTACTCAAAAGAGCGTCGTCAGCTTATTCAAGCTTATGGAGCAGAATTGATTTTGACTCCAGCAGCTGATGGCATCAAAGCTGCCATTGATTTAGGTCAAAAATTAGTTGAAGAAAATGGTTGGTTTATGCCAATGCAATTTGAAAATCCAGCTAATTTAAAAGCCCATGAATTAACGACTGGTCCAGAAATAATTGAAGCATTTGGTGAAAATGGACTGGACGCATTTGTTGCTTGTGCAGGCACTGGGGGTACAATTTCTGGCGTTTCTCACTATCTTAAAAGTCAAAATTCTAAAATCAAAACTTTTGTTGTCGAACCGGCAGAATCACCAATTTTAACAGGAGGTGAGAGTGGTCCACACCGCATTCAAGGAATTGGTATTCCATTTATGTCACCAAATTTAGATACAGAAGCTTATGATGGAGTAATTGATGTAACAAGTGATGAGGCTTTAGAAACCGCACGAAAAATTGGCAAAAGCGAAGGATTTTTAGTAGGTATATCTTCTGGCGCAGCAATTTGGGCAGCTTATGAATTGGCAAAAAAACTTGGCAAAGGTCAAAAAGTTCTCGCACTTTGTGCTGACAATGGTGAGCGCTATCTTTCAACAGAACTCTATGATTATTAAAACTTGGAATTTTCCAAGTTTTTTTTGTCTTATGAGCAGTTTTCTGTACTTTTTGAGCTACGGATGTTAGAATGAGAATAGATTAAGAAGATTAAAGGAGGGGAAATCGTAAATTATTGGTTGTCAGTCAATGATTGACAAATTTAACTGATTTAGTTTTTCTAACAAATTATTATGAAACTTTCATGATAATAAAAGAAAAAATCGCAATTACTAGGAGGATTTAAAATGGCTTTAAATGACAAACTTGATGCAACAAAAGATAAAGTAAGTGGAAAAGTTAAAGAAACCACAGGTAAAGTAACTGGTGATGAAAAACTAGAAGCTAAAGGTAAAACAGAAGGACTTATGGGAAAAGCTAAAGAAGGCTTGGAAAATATCAAAGACAAAGCTTCTGACCTAGCTGAAGATGTTGCAGAAAAATTTAATGATACGGTTGACTCTGTCAAACATAAAAACGAGAAATAATTGAATTTCTCAAAATTAAGCAAAACCTAAGTTATTTAAAACTTAGGTTTTTTCATTTGGAAATAATAAACTTGACTTATATACCCTCGGGGGTATATAATTATTATAAATCAAATAATCAAGAGGTGAAAAATGCAAACAATTGACATAAGTGAATTAGAATTACTGACAGAAAGTGAAAATCCAGTAATTGTAGATGTAAGAGAAGATTTTGAGTATAACAGTGGTCATGTTCCTAATGCCAAAAATATTCCATTGAGTCAACTAGAAGAAAGATATGCAGAAATTACTGACGGAACTTATCTTATCTGTCAGTCAGGTGCTCGTTCAGCTAGGGCCTGTAAGTATCTTTCGACAAAAGGAATTGATACTATAAATATTTCAGGCGGTACCATTGCTTGGAATGGCCCCTTAGAATTTACTGACAGACTTTAGAGAGAGAACGATGTTTGAATTTTTTAAGAAAATAAAAAGTATCAGTCCAGCAGAAGTAAGTACTGAATTAAAAAAAGGAACACAATTAATTGATGTAAGAGAAGCTCATGAATTTCAAAATGGACATATAAAAGGCGCTCGAAATATCCCTTTAAGTAAATTGGGAGAACATGTTCTAGCCAAAAATAAAAAGTATTTATTGATTTGTCAGTCGGGAATGCGGTCAAAAAAAGCCTACAAAATATTAAACAAAGCTAATTATGATGTGACAAACGTAAATGGAGGAATGCGAGCTTGGAGAGGGAAAATTAAAAAATGACAGAAAAAATATTAATTGTTGGCGGAGTTGCGGGTGGAATGTCGGCTGCAACCCGTTTGCGACGTCTTAACGAAAATGCAGAAATCATCGTTTTTGAAAGAGGCCCTTACGTTTCGTTTGCCAATTGTGGCTTACCTTACTATGTGGGGGGAGAAATTGCAGAGCGAGAAAAGTTAATTGTTCAATCTGCTAAAGCTCTAAAAAACCGTTTTAACCTAGAGGTGCGCGAAAATTCTGAAGTTATTGCGATTGATAGTGAAGGAAAGAAAGTGACTGTAGTTTCAAACGGCGAAAGCTATGTTGAAAGCTATGATAAATTGATTCTTTCACCAGGGGCTAAACCCTTAATTCCACAAATCAAAGGTTTGAACCAAGCGACAAATGTTTTTAGCTTACGAAATATTCCTGATGTGGATAAAATAATGACCTATTTGAAAGCCAAAGCTCCTAAAAGTGCAACAATTATTGGTGCTGGTTTTATCGGCTTAGAAATGGCTGAAAATCTTGCTAAACGAGGGTTAAGTGTCACAATCGTCGAAAAAGCACCACATGTTTTACCAACCATTGATCGCGAAATGGCAGCTTTTGTCAATGAAGAATTAATTAAAAATAATCTTTCAGTAATGACAAATAGAGGAGCTGTCGAATTTAAAAATGATGAAATTTTGCTAGATAATGGTGAAAGTCTGCAATCGGATTTAACGATTCTTTCTGTGGGAATTCAGCCAGAAACGAGTCTAGCTAAAAGTGCGGGCATTAAATTAGGACTAAGAAATGCAATTCTTGTTGACGAACATTATGAAACATCGGTTAAGGATATTTACGCAGTAGGCGATGCCATTGTTGTCAAAAATCAATTAGGGCAGGATGCTTTAATTTCATTGGCTTCTCCAGCTAATCGTCAAGGGCGTCAGGTAGCTGATATCATTAGTGGATTACCAGTTAAAAATCGCGGTTCACTTGGAACGGCCATTGTCCGTGTTTTTGATTTGCAAGTGGCAAGTACAGGCCTTTCTGAGTTTCAGCTTAGAGGTTTAAAGATTAATCATAAAATTGTTCATGTCACAGCAAATAATCATGCGGGATATTATCCAGATGCAACTTCTATTGTTTTGAAATTAATTTTTGAACCAGAAAGTGGACAAATATTTGGTGCGCAAGCAATTGGTAAAGAAGGAGTAGATAAAAGAATTGATATTTTATCTACGGCTATCAAAGCAAAACTAACCGTTTTTGATTTACCAGAATTGGAATTGACCTATGCCCCTCCTTTTGGTTCAGCCAAAGACCCAGTAAATATGGCTGGCTATGCCGCAATAAACCTTCTCTTGGGGCAATCAGAAAATATTCAGTGGCATGAACTTGCGGCTGAATTAGCAAAAGGGAAAGTCTTACTTGATGTGAGAAATCCAAATGAGTTGGCAAAAGGGAAATTTAAAAATTCTCAAAATATTCCGCTTGATGACTTACGTGAGCGGCTAAATGAACTCGATAAAAAGACTGAATATATTGTTAGCTGCCAGTCAGGACTTCGCTCTTACAATGCAGAACGTATTCTAAAACAAGAGGGCTACAAAGTGAAAAATTTGGATGGTGCCTTTGGATTATACAGCAAAGTTACCAAGGAATTACTTGATTAGGGAGCGAAACAAAAAAGGATGACTGATGAAAAAATATGACAAAAAAATGGAAAATCGCTTGAAACGAGCGACAGGACAACTCACAGGAATACTTAAGATGATGGAATCTGGAGAGGAATGTATTGATGTTGTGACTCAATTAACAGCTGTTCGCTCTAGCTTAGATAGCCTGATTGGTCTAATCGTAGCTGAGAATCTCAAAGAACTTTTACTGGACAAAGAAGTGACTGACAAGGAAGAAAAACTCGAACAAGCTATAAAATTAATCATTAAAAAATAGATTTTTCATAGAAAATTGGACAAAAAAATCCTTTTTTAATATGCTATAATAAAATTAAAGCATAAGGAGGATAAGATGTACGATTTTTATTGGTATCCAAAGTGTTCAACTTGTAGAAAAGCTAAAGCAAAGTTAGATGAACTTGGAATAGATTATCAAGCGATTGATTTGAAGGAAACCCCACCGAGTCAAAAAAACTTTGAGAAATGGTTTAAAGAAGCAGATTTTCCCATCAAAAAGTTTTTCAATACAAGTGGTTTAGTTTATCGTGACTTAAATCTTAAAGATAAGTTAGCAACATTATCTGAAAAAGAAATGGCAGAACTTCTTTCGTCAAATGGAATGCTTATCAAACGTCCATTACTAGTGAAAAATGGTCAAGTTCAACAGATTGGTTTTAAAGAATCATCTTATGAAAAAATATAAAAAAATGAGTTGGTTAGACTCATTTTTTTATGTAATAATATTTAAATCTTAGGAGATTCCAAAAAAAGCAAAACTTTCAAACGAAAGTATAATTCTTTCTTATGAAGAAAATATATCATATTTTAGAAAATCTGTCAATAAAAAAATGGACATTGTCCATTTTTAATTAGATAGTAGTAACCTTTATTTTTTTCAAATCGAGAATTTTTTGACTTTCTGCATTGATTGACTTGTCAGTAAAAACTTGGGAAATTTCAGGGAATGAAAAACAGGTGACAGTTCCATTTTGGTTGAATTTAGAAGCATCAGTTAAAATAATCACTTCCTTAGCCGCAGCAGCCATGACATGAATGGCTTCACTACGAGCGAGATCATTACTTCTAAAACCGCGGACGGGGTCAAAACCATCAATACCGATAAATAATTTATCAACGTAAAATTCATCAACCACCTTTTTTATCAGAGGTCCAACGTTGACCTGTGAATTATTTTGATATTCTCCTCCTAATAAAATTACCTTTACCGAGTCGGATTTACGAATATAATTGGCAATAAAAACAGAGTTAGTGATGATAGTGACATTTTTTCGATTAAAGGCTAACTCTTCAGCAAGCAAAGCGCAAGTAGAACCAGATTCAATCATTACTGTATCCCCATCAAGAATATTTTCAGCAGCTTTGACAGCAATTTTTCGCTTTAAATCATAGTTTTTAGCTAAACGAAAATTGATATCATCTGTATTATTAATCAAAGCAAAACCGTGCTGGCGATTAATAATTCCTTTCTCTTCAAGTTTATCAAGGTCTTTTCTAATCGTTACGTTTGAAACATTAAGGAGTTGTGAAAGTTGATTGACTTCAATTTTTTTATAATCACTCACAATGCGAATGATTTCGTCAGAACGGGACATTTAGTAGCCTTTCGTCATCTTTTTTTATATTTTAAGACTACCACAAAAATCTAAAAAAATAAACCTTTTTATTAGAAAAACTTTCGTTCGTAAGTCAATGAAGTAAGTCATACTCATCTCTAGTAATTGCCCAATAGTCTGTAAGAAGAGGATTTTCAAACTTAGGAAAGTAAGAATAAACCTTTCCTAAGTGTTTCATTCCTAACTTCTCCATGACCCGTCCAGACTTTGCATTTTCTGTAAAATGTTTAGCTTGAATAACTTTAACTTCTAATTTATCGAAAGAAAGCGCTAAAAGACATTCAGCAGCTTCTGGCATAATCCCTTTTCCCCAATGGTCTTGATTTAAAATCCAACCCAGTTCGACTGTTTTTTTATTGATAGGATTAAGAAAAATTTCACCAATGAGCTGACCTGAAGTTTTTTCAACAATCCCCCAATGATAGAGGCTGTTCGGCAGAAAAAACTTGGCAATTGTGGCTCTAGTTGTTTCTAGAGAATCATGTGGTTCAAAGCTAGTAAAACGAGCAACTTCAGGATTAGAAGCATAGTTAAACATTTCTGGGGCATCCTCAAGTTGTAATTTTCTAAGAATCAAGCGTTCAGTTTGTAAGGTCTGATGCTCTGCTAAAACTAAATTTATATTAACCATAAACATGTTCTCCTCAACTATTTTTACTCAATTATAGTCTCTATTTGTTTTATTGACAATAAAAAAGAACCTTTAAGGTTCTTTTATTTTAGAGTTCAAATTCTAAGAGAATGGGGACGTGGTCTAAACGTTCACCAGAATCAAGGGGCTCAGAAACTTTAACTGCTTGGGCAAGACGATTGGAAACCAGCCAGTAGTCAATTCTCCAACCTGAATTATTTAGTTTTGAAGTTTTTGCACGTTGGGCAAACCAAGTATAAATACTGCGTCCTTCTTCATAAAATTTCTCAACCTGACCATGGAGTTGACGAAAGGTATCAGTGAATCCAGCCTCTAAAAGTTGACCAAATTTTTCACGTTCTTGGTCAGTAAATCCAGCTGAGTTGTGATTACCACGGGGATTGGCTAAGTCGATTTCTGTATAGGCCGCATTGAAATCTCCACAAGCAAAGACAGGTTTTTGAGCATCAAGGCTTGTGAGATAGTTACGATAGTTATCATCCCAAATTCCACGTAAATCAAGTCGTGTCAGGCCTTCTTGCGCATTTGGTGTATAAACCGTAGTGACAAAGAAATCAGGAAATTCAAGGGTGATGATTCGACCTTCGGCATCCATAGGTTCAGGAGCATCAATTTCAGGAAAAGTGATGACTGGTTCTGGTAGAGTTTCTTTATAAAGAATCATTGTTCCAGAATATCCTTTTCGAGCAGGTTCTACTGATGAACGCCAGACGATTTTATAACCTTTAAACAGTTCTTCCAAAACTTCCAAATGAGCTTTTTTAGGGCCAGTAGAAGGAAGTTTGGTTTCTTGAATGGCTAAAACGTCTGGTTGTGCTTGAGCGAGATTTTTAACAACAGCAAGAGAAAGGGCAGCACGTTCTGAGGTTCCAGTCAATGCAGCATTGAGTGAGTCAATATTCCATGAGATAAATTTATAGTTCATAATCGTTCCTTTATTTTTTAAAAGAATTTCCAAAGAGCTGTGACTTAAAGAAATTCTTAACTTTTCTATGATAATTATAACAAACTTAATCAGACAATGCGATTTTAGAGGTTTTTTGGTATAATATTTAGATGAGAATCTTCTCAAATATCGAGCCTCATTTGCTCGGAAAGAGGAAAATATGACAGAAAACAAAACTTTTTACATTACAACCCCAATTTATTATCCATCAGGTAAGTTGCATCTTGGTAGTTCTTACACAACTATTGCTTGCGACGTGCTTGCTCGTTACAAACGTTTGATGGGCTTTGATACTTTTTATTTAACAGGGCTTGATGAACACGGAATGAAAATTCAACGAAAAGCCGAAGAATTGGGAATGACTCCTAAAGAATACTTGGACCCAATGGCGGCTGATGTTCAAGAATTATGGAAAAAATTGGATATTTCTTATGATAAATTTATCCGTACTACAGACACTTATCATGAAGAAGCCGTTCAAAAAATCTTTGAAAAATTACTTGAACAAGATGATATTTACTTGGGTAAATATGCGGGTTGGTATTCTGTTTCTGATGAAGAATTTTTCACTGAAACACAATTGGAAGAAGTTTTTAAAGATGAAGCGGGTAATGTGACTGGTGGGATTGCTCCCTCTGGTCATGAAGTGGAATGGGTTGAAGAAGAATCTTATTTCTTCCGTATGGGCAAATATGCAGATTGGCTTCTTGAGTTTTATGAAGCTAACCCTACATTTATTGAGCCGGCAATTCGTAAAAATGAAATGATTAATAATTTCATCAAACCAGGATTGGAAGATTTGGCAGTTTCTCGGACAACTTTCACTTGGGGTATTCCAGTAAAATCAAATCCAAAACATGTGGTTTATGTTTGGTTGGATGCGCTCTTTAACTACGTGACAGCTCTAGGATTTTATGGTGATGACGACTCACTTTATAAAAAATTCTGGCCTGGGGTAAATATGGTCGGAAAAGAAATTGTTCGTTTCCACACGATTTATTGGCCAATTTTCTGTAAAGCATTAGGAATTGAACCACCAAAACAAGTTTTCGCTCATGGATGGCTCTTGATGAAAGACGGAAAAATGTCTAAATCAAAAGGAAATGTTGTTTATCCTGAGATGTTGATTGAACGTTATGGCCTTGATGCGGTTCGTTATTATTTGATGCGTGCGATTTCTTTTGGACAAGATGGAATTTTCACTCCAGAAGACTTTGTTGGACGTATTAATTTTGATTTGGCCAATGATTTGGGGAATTTGTTGAATCGTACTGTTTCAATGATTAACAAATATAATGACGGAAAAATCGAGAATTATGATAGCGTTATTTCAAATCTAGAAAATATAAAAACCGAGTTTGATGACGATTTAAGACAAGTTCAAGATGGTACTATAATTAAATATCGTGCGGCTATGGATACATTTGAATTCAATGTGGCTTTATCTGAAGTTTGGACATTGATTTCAAGAACAAATAAATATATTGATGAAACAGCACCTTGGGTCCTTGCAAAATCAGAAGACGACAAAGCAAAATTGAATAATGTTTTGTATCATTTGGCAGAAAATTTACGGATTGCAGGTGCACTTTTACAACCATTTATGCGTGCAACATCAGGTAAAATCTTTGAGCAATTGGGAATGGATGAAAGATCATTTTCACTTGAAAATCTTTCTTTTGGCTATTCATTTACTCATCCTGTAGTAGCAAAAGGTCAACCTATTTTCCCACGTCTTGATGTGGAAGAAGAGGTTGCTTATATTAAATTACAAATGGCTGGTGGCGTATTGCCAGAAAAAGAGTGGGTCCCTGAAGAAGTTGAATTGAATTTAACTTTACCACAAATTAAATTTGATGATTTTGAAAAAATTGAACTAAAAGTTGCCGAAGTGCTTGAAGTAGAACCTGTTGAAGGTTCTGATAAATTGTTGAGATTTAAATTGGATGCTGGTGATTCTGAACCACGTCAAATCTTGTCAGGAATTGCACAATTCTATCCAAATGAACAAGAATTAGTAGGTAAAAAATTACAAATCGTAGCCAATTTGAAACCACGTAAAATGATGAAAAAATACGTTTCACAAGGAATGATTTTGTCAGCCGAATTTGATGGAAAATTGCGTGTCTTGACCGTTGATGATGATGTTCCTGCTGGTTCATTGATTGGGTAAAATTAATTAGACAATAAAAAATGTGAAAGATTTGTTATCTTTCACGTTTTTTTACGTATAGTATATCAGGAGAGAAAGCTCTTAGTGTTCACTTGGTTTCATGCGCCCTGACAAATTCTAGATGGAGAAGGTGCCTATGAAGACAAAGTGTTTCCTTGGTTATGGAGAGGATTTCGTGCTAGCGGTACTTGGGATGATTATCGAAGTTTTGAACTTCGTAATTAATCTAGTCAGGCTCTGGCTTGAAATTAAAAAAACTAATCGCAATTAGCAATTAGTCCCACCATAACCAAGTTTGAACACGCGGTCTGTTAGAGCAGACCGTTTTTTTCGCGTGTTGCACTTTGTTGAACTTATTATAGCACAAAATTTTAAAGGGAACAAATAGAGTATAATTTTTGAGGACTATTTATTAGTTGAATCTATCGGATAGTTAAAACTGGTTTTCATTTATCAAAAACCTCTCGAACTTTGTTATAATAAATTCAGTATGTTTTAAACAATATGGAGGAAAAAATGACTTTTGAAGAAGCATTAGCTTTACTTAAAGCTGGGAAAAAAGTAGTCAGAACACAAGGCTGGTCTGGTGCCGAAAATTATGTTAAACTCTATGATTCGATTGTTTTAGAATCTGGTGAGAAGTTGGAAGTTACCCCTTATTTCTTGATTAATGTCTCGGGAGAGGGTGAAGGTTTTTCAATGTGGGCCCCAACGCCTTGCGACGTTTTGGCCGATGATTGGGCCTTGGTTGAATAGATAGATAGGCTACAAAATGAAATTTTCTGGGAAAAAAGTGCTAATTACAGGTGCTGCCAGTGGTATTGGCTTGGCTCAAACAAAAGTATTTTTAGCCGAAGGCGCAGAGGTTGTTGCTGTGGACTTACAAGAATTTACTGACGAATCTATCATTAATTCAAAAAAACTGTCAGTAAAAATTCTTGATGTTTCCGATGCTCAATCAGTTGAAAAATTAGCTGACGAAGTGGGAAGTATTGATGTTTTACTCAATACAGCGGGCGTTTTGGATGCTTATAAAACTTTGGAAGAAACTGACTTTGCAGAATGGCAACGAATTTTATCAACGAATCTCAATTCGATGTATTTGATGATTTCAGCATTCTTACCAAAAATGAAAGCTCAAAAATCAGGAGTAATTATCAATATGGCTTCGGTTGCTGGCTTGATTGCCGGTGGTGGTGGCGTCGCTTATACGGCCAGTAAACATGCCATTGTTGGGTTGACAAAACAGTTAGCTTTGGATGAAGCGCAACACGGGATTCAAGTAGCAGCCATCGCTCCAGGTGCCATCAATACACCGATGAATGCGGCTGATTTCACTGAAAATAATGGTCAGATGGCCCAATGGGTAGCTGATGAGACACCAGCTAAACGATGGGCTAGTCCTCGCGAAGTGGCTGATTTGACCCTCTTTTTAGCAAGTCCACAAGCCTCTTATATGTCAGGAGCAATTGTCCCGATTGATGGTGGCTGGACAATCAAATAAAAGATATTGAAAGACTTATCAGCATGTTGGTAAGTCTTTTATTTATTGTGGGAAAGTCTGTATTAACTACAAAAATACTAACAGACTTGTTGATTTTACTGACAAGTTGTTCAATTGCTTGTTTTCTGTGAAAAAATTTCTGTCAGTAGTTTTTTGCCTTTTTGTTGGCAGGATATTTTGATGCTCCTGCTAGAATTTCTATCGAGTACAAAGAATGATTCCTTCGTTAGTGAAAATAATGCCCAAATAATAATTAGATGAAAGCAAATATTTGTCAATCCTTTTCATTTCGCAAAAAATCTGCTAAAATAAAAACGTTGCTCAATAGTGAGTTAACCCTTGAGCCTTCATCCCTTTGCTCAAGCATATTATAGGCGAATTTTGTCGCCAAAGGAGAACCTTTTGAAAAAATCAAAAACTTATGATATTGTTACAATCGCAATTGTTGCGGCCCTGTATGTTATTCTAACGATGACACCAGGTTTGAGCGCAATTTCTTACGGACCTATTCAATTTCGAGTGTCAGAAATGTTGAATTTTACAGCCTTCTTCAATAAAAAATATATTATTGCGGTGACAATTGGTTGTATGATTTCAAACTTTTTATCTTTCACTTGGGTAGATGTGATTGTCGGTGGTTTGTCAACTTTAGTATTCTTAAGTCTTGGTGTCCTTTTGTTTGACCGCTTTAAAAAAGATTATTTTTGGAATGGTCAGTTAAATAAAGCATTTTTCTTTTTTGCAATTTTCTTTTCGATAAGTATGTTCACCATTGCTCTTGAATTAAAATTTGTCGCTGGAACACCATTTTTGCTGACCTGGGGGACATTAGCTCTAGGTGAATTTGCCAGCTTATTTATCGGGGCATTTGTCATGGATAAATTAGGTAAAAGAGTTGATTTGAGTCGTTAAATAAATGAAAAGCAGCTCAGGCTGTTTTTTTTGAACCATTTTTAGAAGTCAGAATTACTTAATTTGTTATAATTAAAATAAATAAGAGATTGGAGAGCTTTTTATGAAAAAAATCGCTGTAATTGCTGCTTCTGGTAAGGCAGGAAGTTTAATCGCTCAAAAAGCATTTGGGCGCGGTCATGAAGTGACTGCCATTGTTAGAAATAAAGCACGATTAAAAGTTGAAGTGACTACTATTCTTGAAAAAGATATTTTTGAATTAACTTCTGAAGACTTAACAGGATTCGATGCAATCGTTTTAGCGCATCGGGCACCGGCAGGTCATGAGGAAGATTATTCAAAAGTAGCCCATGTGATGATAAAACTTCTTGAAAATATAGATAGTCGTTTAATTGTTGTTGGGGGAGCAAGCTCTCTCTATCTTGATGAAAGTCACGAAAAACGCTTGCTTGATGTGACACCAACCGATTTACCTTACTATCCAACTCTTTTAGAAATGGCAAAAGCAAGCTTGATTTATGAAGCTTCAAAACTTAATGTGACCTTCTTCTCTCCTGCAGAATTTTTTGACCCAGAAGGAGCACAAACAAATAATTATACAATTACCGGCGATGTTTTAGAACATAATAAAGCGGGTAAAAGTCGAATTTCATATGCTGATTATGCCGAGGCTGTGCTTAATATGATTGAAGATGGTAGCCATCAACATGAGCATATCGGAATTTATGAAAACTAAAAATTAATGAATTATCAAAGAGAAAGAAATTAATTTCTTTCTCTTTTTTGTTTAAAAAAGTATAATAATACATAAAATTCTTGACAAATAAAAAATAGAGTAGTATAGTGTATAAAAATACATAGAAAGTGTGTAAATATGAAAAAAGTAGCAATTGTCGGAATTAGAGGTTATAGCGGCTTAGAACTGTTCCGAATTTTCTATTATCATCCAGAAGTAGAAGTAACAAAAATATATGCAACAAGTCATTATGGAGAAAAATTATCAGAGTGCTTTCCGCAACTTGAAGGCTTGACTGACTTGACTATCAGTGAATTTAATGAAGAAGAAATTATGGCAGAATGTGATGCAGTTTTCTTTGCAACCTCAGCGGGTGTTAGTCAAAAATTAGCTTTAACTTTTATTGATAATAATTTTCCTGTCATTGATTTATCAGGAGATTTTCGATTAGCTGATTTAGAAATATACAATAAATGGTATAAAAATACAGATTTAAAAAATGAATATTTATTAAGTGCTCAATATAATCTGGCAGACATTGGTCAAGCAAAAGCAAACTATATCGCGAATCCAGGTTGCTATGCAACAGCCACACTACTTACACTTTATCCGTTAGTTAAAAATAAGATGATTGATTTAGACTCAATTATTGTGGATGCCAAGTCAGGACTTTCGGGAGCCGGAAAAGGTCTGTCTGACGCGAGCCATTTTGTGAATGTTGTCGATAATATGTCCATGTATAAAATCAATAGTCATCAACATATTCCAGAAATTGCTCAACAATTGAAGATTTGGAATTCAAATTTTCAAGCCTTGCAATTTTCAACTTCTTTAATTCCTGTGAGTCGAGGGATTTTTGTTAGTAGCTATGCAAAAGTTGCAGCTGATTTTGATTTTGAAACGATAAAAAATGCTTATGAACAGGTCTATGCGACAAAAAACTTTGTCAGAATTCGACGACAAATGCCCCAACTCTCAGATGTGATTGGGACCAATTTTTGCGATATTGGATTAGCTTATAATCCAGTGACAAATGTTTTGTCAGTTGTTTCGGTGATTGACAATCTTATGAAAGGTGCTGCCGGACAAGCAGTACAAAATTTTAATCAGTTATTTGGCTACGATGAAAGTTTAGGCTTGAAATTTATGCCAAGTCTTTAGAAGAGGAAGAAATGAAAGAAATAAAAGGGACAATTGCAAGTCCAAAGGGATTTTTGGCAGATGCTGTTCATGCACAATTAAAATATAAAAACTTAGATTTAGGGTTAATACTAAGTCAAGTTCCAGCTGGGATTGCTGGCGTTTTTACAACCAATAAGGTTTGTGCAGCGCCAGTATTGATTGATCGTCAAATTGTCAAAAATGGACAAGCACAGGCCATTATTTGTAATTCGGCGGTTGCCAATGCAGTAACAGGCGAGCAGGGTTATGCAAATGCTTTAAAAACACAAAAATTGCTTGCTGAAAAATTTGAACTCAAAGCTGAGGAAGTGGCAGTTTGCTCAACAGGGGTCATTGGAGTACAGCTTCCGATGGAAAAAATTGCCACAGGGATTTCAAAGTTATCCCAAAATGAAGGGACAGCAGCATATTTTGCCAAAGCCATTTTAACAACAGATACCAAAACTAAAACAATTAACTTTGAAGCTGAAATTGGGGGTCAAATCGTGAATATGGCCGGGGTTTGTAAGGGGTCAGGGATGATTCATCCAAACATGGCAACCATGCTTGCTTTTATTACAACGGATGCAAAAATTGCCCAATCTTTACTGCAAAAAACGTTATCAGAAATTATTGAAACGACATTTAATCAGATTACAGTGGATGGAGATACTTCAACGAACGATACTGTTTTGTTGATGGCAAATGGCCAAGCTAAAAATAATGAAATTTTAGAAGGAAGTTCAGACTATCTTTTGTTTAAAGAAATGCTGGCAAAGGTTTGTCAGTCCTTAGCCAAACAAATCGCCGCTGATGGTGAAGGTGCAACTAAACTGATTGAAGTGACCGTCAAAGGAGCGCCAAATAATTTAGCAGCGCGATTTATTGCCAAAAAAATTGTGGGTTCAAGTTTAGTTAAAACGGCAATTTTTGGTGCAGACCCTAACTGGGGGCGGATTATTTCGTCAATTGGTCAGGTGGCTAATTTTGAAGTTTCTGATATTGAATTAAAACTCCAAGATGAACTTGTGCTTTATCATTCAACACCAGTTGACTTTGATGCAGCTTTTCTTTCTGAGAAATTAAAAAAAGATAAAATTGAAATTATTGCTGACTTGAATGCTGGAAGTGGCTTGGGTCAGGCTTGGGGCTGTGATTTGACTTATAAATATGTCGAAATTAATGCTTTATATACAAGTTAAGAAGGAGAAAAAATGACAAATTTATTTGAAAATTATGGTCGCCTACCATTTAGCTTAATCAAAGGAGAAGATCAATATTTATTTGATGACAGGGGAAATAAGTATTTAGATTTCACAAGTGGGATTGGGGTCATGAATTTAGGATATAGTTTTGAAAAGGGAAAAGTGGCGGTGAAAGCTCAATTAGACAGCCTGTCTCATCTTTCAAATCTTTATCAAAATCCTTTGCAAGAAGAAGTGGCTGAAAAGTTAAGTCAAAATCATTCTTTTAAAGCTTTTTTTTGTAATTCTGGGACTGAAGCTAATGAAGCAGCTTTAAAATTAACTCATCTCATCAAAAAAGATCAGAAAATTTTGGCGTTTACAGATGGTTTTCATGGTCGTACTTTTGGTGCTATGAGTGCAACCATGCAAGAAAAAATCCAAGCAGGATTTTCGCCTTTATTACCAAATTTTGTGGCTAGTCCTTTTAATGATGTGGTAGCACTTGAGCAAATTCTTGAAAAAGAACAAATTGGCGCGATTATTTTTGAAATTATTCAGGGTGAGGGTGGCGTTTTACCAATTTCTCCAGATTTTGTTGAAGCTCTAAAAACTTGTCAGCAAAAAGGAATTTTACTGATTATTGATGAAGTTCAAACTGGAATTGGTCGAACTGGAAAATTATTTGCTTTTGAACATTTTGATTTTGAGCCGGATATTTTTACTTTGGCAAAAGCATTGGCGAATGGGATTCCTACAGGTGCGATGCTCGCTAAGAATAAATATGCCAGTTATTTTTCAGCAGGAAAGCATGGCTCAACATTTGGTGGGAATCCTTTAGCCATGGCTTCGGCTAATGAAGTTTTAAAAGAAATTGACAGTGAGTTTTTAGAAAAAGTGACTGTCAAAGGCATTTTTTTCTTAAAATTACTGACAGAAAAGCTGTCAGTAAAAGCGACGGTTAAGTCCATCAGAGGTTTGGGATTGATGATTGGAATTCAATTAACTGACGAGAAAAAAGTTCCAGAAGTTCTTGCTTTACTGCGTGAAAATGGTCTCTTAGCCTTGTCAGCTGGTCATGATGTCATTCGCTTACTCCCACCGCTTGTCATGACGAAAGAAGAACTGCAAAAAGGAGCAGAGCTATTGGAGAAAATTTTATGAGAGATTCACAAAACACAGCTCAGACTTTGACCGAAAGTCTCAAATATTTTCTGAAATATCGTGACCAAACGGTTGTCATTAAATATGGTGGGAATGCGATGATTGATGAAAAAGTGAAAGAAAGTATTCTAAAAGATATTTTATTACTTAAAACGGTGGGAATTAAAGTAGTTTTGGTTCATGGCGGTGGACCTGCGATTGGTGAATTACTTGAAAAATATGAGCAAAAAAGCCAATTTGTTCAAGGTTTGCGCGTGACAGATAAGAAAACAGCTCAATTAGCACTGACAGCTTTAGCTGGAAAAGTAAATAAAAGTTTGGTTCAAGATATCATTCGTTTAGGTGGCAATGCGATTGGCGTTTCAGGAATTGATGGTAAATTGATAGAAGCCAAACCTATTTCTGAAGATTTAGGCTATGTTGGAGAAATTACAGCGATTCATCCGGAAATCATTGAGCGTATCAATCAAACGGATGCTGTTCCCGTCATTGCTTCGGCCGGCATTGGTCTTGATGGTGAAATTTATAATGTTAATGCTGATACCGCAGCCAGTCGAATTGCCGGTGCATTGAGTGCTGAACAATTTATTTTATTAAGCGATGTTCGTGGCTTATATGGCAATTTTCCTGACGAGGAGTCATTTATTGATGAAATCAATCTGACCAATCTAGAAAAGTTAGTCAAAGAGAAAAAAATTACTGACGGAATGATTCCAAAGATTGAAGCCATTAAATATGCCATGTTTGAAGGATTGGGTCAGGCTGTTTTATTAGATGGCCGTGTTCCGCACGCCTTGTTATTGGAATTATTTACTGACAAAGGGCAAGGGACAATGATAAATCATTGATAATTTAAGCAAATAAGAGGAGAGAGAATGTTTCAAGGAAGAAGTTTTTTAAAAGAAATAGATTTTAGTAAAGATGAATTGTTATATCTGATTGATTTTGCAATTCATCTTAAAAAGTTAAAAAAAGAACATATTCAACATAAATATTTATTAGATAAAAATATTGCCCTTATTTTTGAAAAAACCTCTACAAGAACAAGAGCAGCTTTTACAACAGCTGCTGTAGATTTGGGAGCGCATCCTGAATTTTTAGGGCCAAATGATATTCAGTTGGGCAAAAAAGAATCTATTTCAGATACGGCGAAAGTTTTGGGTTCAATGTTTGATGGCATTGAGTTTCGTGGGTTTAAGCAAAGTGATGTGGAAATTCTCGCCAAAGATTCAGGTAGACCCGTTTGGAATGGATTGACTGATGATTGGCATCCGACACAGATGCTGGCAGATTTTATGACAATCAAGGAGCATTTTGGCCATTTACAAGATTTAACCCTCGCTTATGTTGGTGATGGACGAAATAATGTGGCAAATTCTCTATTAGTGACTGGAGCAATTTTAGGCGTAAATATCACAATTATTTCGCCCGAGTCCTTGCAACCCGCTTTAGAAATACAAAAACTGGCACGTAAATATGCCATGAAAAGTCGCTGTAAAATAAGTATCCGAACAGATTTAAATGGACTTGAAAATGCTGATATTGTTTATACTGATGTTTGGGTCAGTATGGGTGAGGAAGCTCAAACAGCCAAGCGAATTAAATTATTGAAATCCTATCAAATTAATCAAAAAGTTGTTGAAAAAATTATTAATAAAAACTTTATTTTTATGCATTGTTTACCCAGCTTTCATGATTTAAACACGGAAGTGATGAAAGAAATTAAGGAAAATTATAACCTTAATGAATTAGAGGTTACTGATGAAGTTTTTAATTCAAAGAATTCGGTCGTTTTTGAACAAGCTGAAAATCGAATGCATACCATAAAAGCAGTCATGGCGGCTACTTTAGGGGATTTATTTATTCCTAAAATATAAAAAAGAGAAAAAACGTTAATTAAGGGGGAATAGCCCAGATTTAATGTTTTTTCTCTTTTTTATGGCGCAAAAGTCCCGTTCCACAGGGAAAGGCATACAAAAAACGTTTTTTTTGGTATAATAAGGGATAAAACTAAAAATTAAGAGAAGTTTTAAGTGAAGGAGATTTTTATGCTCAAGCTTCAAAAAAAATTAAAAAATGATTACGGATTAGTCTTCAATGATGAAGATTTATTAAAAACAGCTTTTACACACTCTTCATTTACAAATGAAGAACGGCTCCCAAAGATTGCAAACAATGAACGTTTGGAATTTTTGGGAGACGTTGCCCTATCTTTGGTTATTTCTGATTATCTTTATCGGACTTATCCTGAGAAATTAGAGGGAGAACTTTCCAAAATGCGCTCAAGCATTGTTCGGACAGAATCACTTGCTAATTTTTCACGCTCATGCGGTTTTGGTGAGTTCTTGCGATTAGGTCATGGTGAAGAAAAAATGGGCGGTCGTGACCGCGAAACAACACTAGAGAACCTTTTTGAGGCTTTTTTAGGTGCGCTTTTTATTGACCAAGGAATGGATGAAGTTCGTAAATTTATCCAACATGTAGTCATTCCTCACGTTAAAAATGATGATTATGTTAAAGTGATTGACTATAAAACAGAACTTCAAGAAGTGTTACAAATTGGTGGAGAAACAACGATTAGCTACAAGATTCTGAAAGAAGAAGGGCCAGCTCATGACCGTTCCTTTGTGGCCGCGGTTTTTAACAATGGTAAAGAACTCGGACGAGGGCTTGGAAAATCTAAAAAAGTTGCAGAACAAAAAGCAGCAGAAAATGCAATAAAAGGGCAAAACCATGTATCTTAAAAAAATGGAAATTGTCGGCTTCAAATCTTTTGCCGATAAGACTAAAGTTGAATTTGATAAAGGGATAACCGCAGTTGTCGGTCCAAATGGTTCTGGGAAATCAAATATTGTTGAAGCATTGCGCTGGGTTTTGGGCGAGCAATCGGCTAAAGCACTTCGTGGTGGAAAAATGCCCGATGTTATTTTTGCTGGAACTGAAAAAAGACGTGCTCTTAATTATGCTGAGGTTATTGCTCATTTTGACAACTCTGATCATTACCTGCAAGGACAAGATGAGAATGAAGAAGTTGTTATTACCCGACGTTTATATCGAAATGGTGATTCCGAATTTTTGATGAATGGTCGTAAATGTCGTTTGCGTGATATTCATGATTTATTCACAGATACTGGGCTTGGTCGTGACTCTTTATCGATTATTTCCCAAGGACGAATTGAATCTGTTTTTAATTCTAAACCGGAAGAAAGACGTGCCATTTTTGAAGAAGCAGCAGGTGTTTTAAAATACAAAAATCGACGGAATGAAACTGAATCAAAATTAAATTCAACCCAAGATAATCTTGACCGTTTAGAAGATATCATTTTTGAATTAAATAGTCAGCTCGTGCCCTTACAATCGCAAAGAGATACTGCACTCCGTTTTCAAGAACTAGAAGCAGAACGTTCAGACTTGTCACTTTCTGTACTGGTTGGTCAGTTGGAATCTAAAAAAGCCAAATATGATCAAACAGAACTTGATTTGGCGCAAGTGGCACAGGAATTAGCGAGTTTATCAACTCGTAAAAAAGTTTACGATGAGCAAGTCAGTCAATTACGTACAGAACGCCAAAAAGTAGAAGCCGAGCAAGAAAAATTGCAAGCTGACCAACTTAATTTTTCTAATCTAAAATCAGATTTAACAAGAAAAATCGAATTATTTGATGTTCAAAAAGATTCATCAGAGAAATCAGCTGCGGAACGCGAAGAACGTTTAGAAAACTTAAAAAGTCGTTTAGAAATCACTCAACAAAATTTGACAGAAGTTCAAAAAAAATCAGAACTTTTACTGACAGAAAAAAATGACTTAGATAAATTACTGACAGAGCTGTCAGCAGATTTAGCGACCTTATCTGAATCACCAGAAGTGGTCATGGAACGGTTACGTGATGAATTTGTTCAATTAGTTGAAGAAGAAGCCCAAATCTCAAATGAAATCGTTAGAAATAAAGCTGAAATTACAGATTTGAGCCGTAGACAATCTGAACAGGATGAGTCTGTCAGAGAAAATTTGACTAAATTTGAAAAAATCAGTCAAGATTTATCTGAAGCACAGGAAAATTTAAATACTGTTAAAAAAGAAATCGAGACCCTTTTAGCGAAATTTGAAGAAGGAAATCAAGCAGAGAAAAAACAGGCAGAATTAGAACGTTTAGCCCAAAATAAAATGTATGATTATCTGCAAGAACTTAACCAACATAAGGCCCGTTTGACTTCCTTGCAAAACATCCGTGAGAGTCATAGTAATTTATTTGCTGGTGTCCGTGCCGTGATGCAAAATGCTGCACAAATTGGTGGCGTGATTGGGGTTGTTTCTGATTTATTGACCTTCGATCCTAAATATACAACAGCCATTGATATTGCTCTAGGTGGCGGGAGCCAAAATGTAGTCACAGAAGACGAAAATGCGGCTAAAAGAGCAATTGCTTTTCTACGTGAAAAAAGATTAGGACGGGCGACTTTTCTACCGTTGACAACGATTAAAGGACGAGACTTTAATGGTTTAAATCGTATTCAAAATATGACAGGATTTGTTGATTTAGCAATCAATCTTGTAAGCTTTGAAAGTCGGTTGCATAAGGCGATGAGCTCACTTTTAGGAACAACGGTGATTGTTGATTCTGGAGAAAATGCAACTGCTATCGCTCGAGCAATGAATTATAATGTTCGGATTGTTACGCTTGACGGAACACAGATTAACCCTGGTGGTTCTTATGCAGGGGGAGCTGGGAAACGTAATTCAACAACTTTTACTTCTGTTGAAATAAGTAATTTAGAAAAACAAATTAAGTCATCAGAAGAGCAGTTAAAAATTTCAGAAAAAGAAGTTCAAAAAGCCCAAAGTGCTCGTCAAGAATTGCTAAAAGAAATTGAACTTTTGAAAACTCAAGGGGAAGAAAAACGTTTTGTTGAACAATCTTTGAATTTGAAAATTGAACAATTAACAGAACAAAAAGTTGCGCTAGAACAATTAACTAATCTGTCAGCAAATCAAGAAGCAACAGGTAATTTGCTTGAATTAACTAAAGAAAATGAACATAAAGTAGAAGTTCTTGCAAAAATTACAGAGCGAAAAGCTGAAATTGAAAAGCAACTTGAAGAAGTTAAAACGAATAGTCAAGCGCATAAAGCCTTGCAATCAGAGAAAACAAGTGCTTTAAATCAGGCTCAACTTCGTCAATCAGAAGTGGCCAGTGAATTGAAATTCACCAAAGCAGATGAAAAACGTTTACTGACAGACTTGTCAGCCTTGACAGAAGAAAAAAATCAACTGACAGCACTTTTAAACCCTGTCCAATTTGATGAAACAGAAAGAAATAATTTCTCAAAACAACTGACAGAAGTAGAAGAACGCTTGAGTCAAATTAATGTCCGAATGGTTAGTTTAAAATTTGAACGTGAAGATTTAGCAGCTCAAATGGAAGATTTAGAACATCACAATCAAGATTTTATCCAGCAAACACAAGAACTTAACACGAAAAAAACGCGTTATGAAATGCAATTGGAACAAATCGAAGGACAATTGATGACACTTCAAGAAACGTTGAATAGTGAACATCAAATCAGTTTTGAAGAGGCGCAAGCCACTGCAAAAATAGTGGATGATTTAGCGGAGGCTGAGCAAAAACTCAAAAATCTAGAACGTCAAATCAAGGCATTAGGACCAATTAACTTGGATGCCATTGCTCAATTTGATGAAGTCAATGAACGCTTTACTTTCCTTTCAAGTCAAAAAGATGATTTATTAGAAGCTAAAAATCTTTTATTGAGTACAATCGATGACATGAATGATGAAGTTAAAATTCGGTTTAAAACAAGTTTTGATGCGATTCGTGAAAGTTTCAAAACGACCTTTGCTCAAATGTTTGTTGGTGGGCTTGCTGATTTAGAATTAACAAGCGACAACCTTTTAGAAGCTGGGGTTGAAATTAAAGTACAACCGCCAGGTAAAAAATTATCAAGTTTAAATTTGATGAGTGGTGGAGAAAAAGCGCTGACAGCTTTAGCTTTAATTTTTGCAATCTTAAGAGTACGAACAGTACCTTTCGTGGTTCTTGATGAGGTTGAAGCGGCACTTGATGAAGCCAATGTTAAACGTTTTGGTGATTACATGAATCACTTTGATAATAGTAATCAATTTATTGTTGTAACACACCGTCGTGGAACTATGGCGGCAGCAGGTTCAATGTATGGCGTTACAATGGCTGATGCTGGGGTTTCTAAGATGATTTCGGTGAAACTTGATTCGGCTATTAATTGAAATTTAAGATAGTTTTAATCTATAAATGCTACACTATAAATTGATTTTTGAAGGACTGCCTAATTTATGGCTTGGTATATGATTTGCCTAAAAATAAGGAAAGTCGTATAATTTAAGCAACAAAAACATGAATTTAAAAAATTTCATTAATTAAAAAAATAATGAAATTGGCGTTTTTCGTATTCATTAATAAGTTTTATATTAATGAATTGACTGCAGTTTTTCTTTAAATTAAGGAAGAATGAGTATATTTTCTGGGGATAATAAATTGAAAAAATTACTATCTGCTTTCAACACACGTGTTGGTTTGCTTAGTTTTATTGTATTTTTTGTATGGGTAAAATCGATGATTGCCTACTTTGGAGTTTTTAATCTTCGCGGAGTTGGTCCAGCGGAATTATTGCTGATGATTATTAACCCAATTGGTTTTACAGCTATTTGTTTTGCTGTTTTACTCTTTATTAGAAGAACTTCGCTTTTCTATTTAGCGACACTGGTCTTAACGATAGCTGCAAACTTTTTGCTCTATCTTAATATTCTCTATTATCGAGAATTCACCGATTTCATCACGATTGATACGATGACTGGTGGGGCCGGAATGTTCCAACATGGTTTTGATTTTGGTTCGGTGCCTGTTCATTTGATGGACTGGGTTTATTGGATTGACCTTGTAGTCATTATTGTTTTATTGATTGCTAAAAAAATGAAATTCGACCAACGACCGGTTGGTGCGAAAAGAGCATTTACTTATCTTTCAATGGGCTTGGCTTTGTTTGGTTTGAATTTCTGGTTTGGAGATTTTAATAAACACCAATTGATTTTGCGTAAGGCCCAATCAGATAAAACTTATATTGTTCGATATCTTGGCTTAGGCCCATGGATGTTAACAGACGGTTATTATACGAATTTAGCAAATACGCAACGGAAAGATGCCAGCAAAGAAAGCTTGCAAGAAATTCAAAAATACATTGCTTCAAATCGTTATTTAGCACCGAACTTGAAAATGTATGGAATTGCTAAAAACCGCAATGTTATTGAGATTCATTTGGAATCTTTCCAACAAGCATTGATTGATTTGAAAATTAAAGGAACAGACGGAAAAGAACATGTAGTTACGCCTTTCCTAAATTCAATCTATCATTCAAATTCGACTTACTCATTCAGTAATTTCTTCAATCAGGTTGGACAAGGAAAAACTTCTGATGCCGAAAATCTATTGGAAACATCAACATTTGGTTTACCAGCTGGCTCACTTTTTGCCAAATATGGTTCAACCCAAACTTTCCAAGCAATGCCGGCTATCTTGAATCAAACCGATGGTTATAGTTCAGCTGTGGTTCATGGGAACGTTGGTGCTTTCTATAATCGATTGAATACATACAAACAAATGGGTTACCAAAACTTCTTTGACCAAAGTTTCTTTGATAATTCCGCATCAAATATGAGTCCTTGGGGAATTAAAGATAAATTACTCTTCCGTGATTCTGTACCATTGCTTGAACAAATGCAACAACCTTTCTATGTTAAGTATTTGACGGTTACAAATCACTTAACATATACAATGGATGATGAAGACAAAGATCCGAACTTTGCAACTGTTGATTCAGGGAATAAATTAGTTGACGGTTACTTTGAAACGGCTCATTACTTAGACCAAGCAGTTCAACAATTTTATGATTATTTGAAGAAATCTGGCTTATACGATAAATCAATTATTGTGTTATATGGTGACCACTACGGAATTTCTGGTAGTGATAATAAGGCATTTGCGCCTTATGTTGGCTATAATGCTGATACTTTCAATAGTTACGATAGTACAATGTTACAAAGAACACCATTCATGGTAGATATTCCTGGACAAACAAATGGTCATATTATCAATACTTATGTTGGTCAACTTGATGTTATGCCAACGCTTGAGCATTTACTTGGGATTGATACGAAAAAATATGTACAGTTTGGTCAAGATATGTTTGCTTCTGGTCGTCAAGATTTTGTTGCTCTAAGAAATGGTGGATTTGTTACTCCAACCATTACTCAACCAAGTTTGAATGGAAACTATTATGATACTCAAACGGGCTTGCAGATTGAAAAACTTAATGCTCAGCAAGAACAATATGTTAAAGAAACCAAGCAAAAAGTTTCTGATCTCTTAAAAGCATCTGATAAATTAAATAATCAAAATCTCCTCAGGTTCTATACGCCAGAAGGCTTTAAAGCTGTTGACCCTAAAGATTACAACTATACGGTCAAGGCAACCGAGAAGAGATTGAAGAAAGAAAATGAAGATTTAGCAGCTAGATCAAATAGTTTACTTAGTCAAAATCAAGGAAAATCAACTTTACCAGATTATTCGGTTGAAATTCCAGAAGTTGAAAAAGGACAAGATTCACCAAAGGTGAAAGATTAATAAAAATAAGATAAGTTACTGACAGAAAGCTTCAAAATGAGTTAATCTCATTTTAAGGCTGGTCAGCACTTTATATTAAGAGAGGAACCAATGAAAACAGGATATTTTCTGCCAGTGTCACTTAATCATCGATTAGTTTTGCTCTGGGGCATCATCATTTTAAGCTTTGAGCGAACACTTTTTTATGAATTTAATAAAGAAGGCAACTGGTTTTTGACTATTTTGGCGATTGTTTCATATATTATCTTTATCACTTTGATTTGGCCACACCGTTTCTTCATTGCTGATGACGAGCTTCACTTTACAACTTTCCCCCGAGTGCGAATGAAAACAATTGAATTGAAATATATCACAGCCGTAAAAACAACAAAATTTGGTTTTGGATTTTCTTATGCTGGCAAACGTTATCAATTCTTCACTTTTGGAAAGTCTAAAGAAGCTTTAGCAACTTTGCATGATACGATAGAACATTCTGATAAAGTCAGTGATTTAAAAGCCTAATAAAAAAGACGGCAGTTTTGTCGTCTTTTGATTTGTCATAAAAAAATATGACTAAAATTCATTATTTTAGTCGATGAAAAAAGGAAAGTTATGAATATAAAATGGATATTCAAGAAAATGCTACTTCCCATAATCTTTGCTATTGTTGCATTTTTTCTTGTGAGTCATGACCAATTTTTGTACGAGGCGCCAGTTGGCAAAATTACGGTTGCCAAAATGATAAGTAGTCACGAAGTGAGTGATGATTTTCAAAATAAAGACCGTCAAGTCACGCAAGAATTGTCAATAAAAGTCCTCAATGCAAAAGGAGCAGAGCCTGGGAATTTAAATTTAAAAAACACAACAACTCTCTCTCAAACAACAGGACAAATTTATCGTGTTGGTCAGCAAGTAATTTTAAAGAAAATATCGGGAAATTATCAAATTGTGACCTTAAAAAGGGATGCACTAATTGTTGGACTACTCGTTTTATTTATTGGTTTTGTCATTAGTTTTGAACGATTTAGGGCTTCAATTTTTCTTTTCTTATCTCTGGTCTTAAACCTTCTTTACTTTGTGATTGTCATCGCCCTTAACGTTGAATTTAATCCGCCTGTCATTTTGCTATTTGGGATTCTGTCAGTAATTTTTGCAGCTTCCTCCCTTTTATTTGTCTTGGGACCGACAAAACAGATGCTCTATACTTTTATAACTACCGTATTAACCACTGCTTTAACTTTTTCAATTGTTTTATTCGTTCTAAAAATGACAGGGAATTCGGGTATTCATTTTGAATATTTGGACTATGTCACCCAAAATCCATCAGAGTTTTTCTTTGTTGGGACAATGATTTCAGTTTTAGGGGCAATCATGGATGGTACAGGTGATATTGTTGCAGGGCTTTTTGGTATGGCTAGACAAAATAAATTGAACAAAATAAATATGGTCAGAAAAGATTACATTAAATCAGGAATTTCAATTGGGCAAGAGCTCATTGGAACTTTGACAAATGTTTTGTTCATGATTTTCATGGCGGAAACTTTGCCGATGACGCTTTTATTATTGAGAAATGGAAATTCTTGGTCTTATATTGCAACGGTTGGTCTTAATCTTGGGTTATTACAAACAATTATTTCGGCCATTGGAATCGTGTTAGCTGTGCCAATTACCGCTGTTTTCACAAGTTTTGCTTTGACTAGAAGTCATCAAGGAAAGGAGAGTTCTTTATGAATGCACTCTTGATCCTATTAATTTTACTGATTGTATTGATGCTTATCGTTGCCAAAAAAGATGGCTTACGAAATTTAATTGGTTTGACCTTTAATTTTATTGCTATTTTTGTGTTAATTACTTTAATTTCTTGGGGATTTAATGCAATAGCAGTTCTGATAGTTCTGTCAGTAATTATTTTGGCAATAGCTATCTTTATGTCTGCTGATGAAAGTGAAGTCACGTTGATTGCTTTTAAAACGAGTATCATTGTTGTTTTATCTTTGCTCATTCTTGCTTTAATCATTCAACATTTTGGTCAATTTCAGGGATTTGCTACAGAAGATGTTGATGAATTGGAAAATCTGTCATTAAATGTGGGGCTTAATTTTTCAAATGTAGCCATTGTAGTCATGGTTATTTCCATGCTTGGAGCGGTAGCAGAATCAGCGATGGCTTTAGCAGCTAGCCTTTCGGAAGTTGTTGAGCAGGACGAAAACATGAGTCTTGACCAATTTAAAAATCAAAGAGAAATTATATCTCAACAAATTTTGGGAACGGCTGTCAATACCCTCTTTTTTGGAGTTTTGGGGGCAACTGTCGGTCTAATTCTCTGGTTTGTACGTTTAAACTATCGCTTGGCGGATATTTTTAATTCAAAATTACTGATGGCCGAAGTTGCCACCATGCTTTTAGGAATGTTAGGAATTCTATTTGCAATTTGGCTTTCTGGTTATTTTGTTCAAAAATCTTTTGAGCAAAAAAATACTGACAGATAATTCTGTCAGTAAAAACAAAAAGACTTGATTAATTATCAAGTCTTTTTTATTAGTTTAAATTACTGACAGAATCATTCTTTTTTCGATAACTGATAAAGATGATGAAATAAAGAATTGCTGTGAAGACAGTCACACCAATTGGATTAGTAAATAAAATACCAATCAGAATGAGAAAGAGAGCAATCAGTGCTAAGAGACTCATCGTTCTACCGGATAATGATTTTGTTTTAAGAGAGAGACCAAAACCAGCGAGACTAATTAAAATCCAAACGGCTAAAACAGTGTAAGAAAGGGAACCAGCCAAGTAATTAAACAAACGATCACCGACAAAATAAGAAAGAACAACACCGATATAAAGTGTACCTGAACAGAAAATGACTGCTCTTTGAGGAACGTGATGTTTATTTAAATGAGCCATTCTTTGAGCCATTTTACCTTGACGATTTTTTAAACGGAAATACAAAAGGCGAGATGAAGCATAGATTCCAGAATTAATTGATGAGAAGAGGGCAAGAATGATAATCAAGTTGACAATATCGCCAGCAAAAGGAATATGCATTTTATTAAAGACCATCACAAAAGGGCTCATTGAAGAAGTAGCCAACGTTTGCCAATTATAAATTACAAGAAGTAAGAACATCGGAATAATATAAAATGAAATAATTCGACCGATTACACCGCGGATGGCTTTAGGAATGGCTCTTTTAGGATCTTCTGTTTCACTAACTGTAATAGCAATTAATTCAGAACCACCATATGAATAGATAACAATTAGTAAAGAATTAATGACCCCTTTAAAGCCATGAGGAGCAAAGCCACCATGAGCGGTCATTCCAGAGAAAGTAGTCACTAGATTAGTATCAAAAATTTGTTTTGCCACAAGAAAAACACCAAAAATAATCAACAAAATAACAACACTAATTTTAATAAATGCCAACCAGTATTCTGTCTCAGCAAAGAGAGCAACTGAGAATAAGTTAATAAGGGAAGTTAAAAGGGCAATAATCAAGACAAAAACCCAAGTGGGAACATTAGCAAACCAGAGTTGCAAAAAACTTGCAGCAGCAACAGCCTCAGCAATGATATTAATCATCCACATTGACCAATAAACCCAGTCCGTAAAATCAGCCGTATGATTACCCAGATAAGGCTGAACAAGTCCGGACAAGCCGTGTGGATCTTTTGAACTTAGAACAAGCTTTTCTAAACTCTTCATTACAAAATAAAGAACGATTCCTCCGATAAAATAAGCGATTAAGACAGAGGGACCAGCGGCAGCAATGGCTGATGAGCTTCCTTTGAAAAGACCAGCACCAATTGCTCCACCAAGAGCAATCATAGTAATATGGCGTGCGGCCATTTTTTTCTTTAAGGATTGATTAGTTTCCAACGATAATTCCTAGCTTTCTAAATCAATAAGCAGAGACGTCTCTCTTTTATTGACTAATAAATTGATAATAAAACATTAAAAAAGACGTCCTGAGGACGTCTCTTCGTCCTCGTTAATGACAAACGTCAAAGAGGACTCACACATTTAGCTTAAATTAGCTAGTGTGAGCCCTCCTTCAACAACAAGTTAAGAGAAGCTTGTAAATAAGTCATTTATTGGACCTCGTTTTTTTAATTATTCTAAGTGTAATCAAAAGATTTAGATTTGTCAAACATTTTTATGAATAATCTAAAAATATTAGTAAATGTTTAATTCTCAATCTGACTTTAGTGAGCATTATTGAACCTGACTGATACAGTGTGCTATAATTAAACAATGAATAAAGAAATTAAACTCATTGCCCTAGATTTGGATGGGACCTTACTCAACTCTTCAAAAGAAATTTCAAAAGAAAATCGTCTGGCTATTAATGCAGCAAGACAAAAAGGGGTCCATGTTGTTTTAACAACGGGGCGTCCTTTGATTGCAATTCAACCCTTTCTCAAAACGTTAGAAATGCTTGATTTTGAAGATTTTTCAATTACCTTTAATGGTGGTCTGGTCCAAAGAAATACGGGTCAAATCTTATCTAAAAAAAGTTTTTCACATGATGAAATTTTAGAAATTAAAGAATTGACTTCAAATCTTGGCATTCCTTGCGATGTTTTGAGTGAAGAAAAAGTTTATATGACGAAAAGTAAAATTGACTCGCAATATGACACTTTAAATAAGCTTTTAACTTTTATCAAAGTTGATTTTGATCAAGTTCCACTTGATGTGGTTTATAATAAGATTGTTTCTTGTACAGAAAAAGAATTGTTGGACGCTAGTCTTGATAAAATTCCTGAATCTTATTTTGACCAATTTGAGATTTTTAAAACTCAAGCGAAGCTTTTAGAGTTTATGCCAAAAGGAATTAATAAAGCTTATGGTTTGACACAATTGATTAATCAGTTAAACTTAAAACCAGAAAATGTAATGGCCATGGGAGATGAAGCAAACGATTTATCAATGATTTCTTGGGCAGGATATGGTGTTGCTATGGCAAATGCTGTCCCAGCAGTTAAAGAAGAAGCAAGAATTATTTCTGATTTAACTAATGACCAACACGCTGTTGCTCATATTATTGAAAAATATGTACTCTAAGGACTAATAATGAAAGATGAAGTTCAACTAAAAAAGTATTTGCCGAGTTTAATTTTTGCGATTATTTTACCAGTTATTGCCTATTTGTTTTTAAAAATGCTTGGGAATTCAGACACTTTAGCTTTAGGAATTGCAACAGCCTTTCCAGTTGTTCATATGCTCTGGTCTTTAATTAGAAAAAAAGAGTTAAATCCTGTTTCTTTAGTGGCAATTATTGGTTTTTTAATTTCACTCTTAGCTGTTTATCTGACGCATGGAAATAATCTTGCTTTCAAGCTCTGGCGCCCGATTTTAACGGCTGCTATTGGAACGATTTTTTTACTGTCAGTCCTTCTAAATCGACCGCTTTTAGAGCTTGCTAGCGAGGGTGAAAATCACAGAAAAATGTTAATAATGACTCTTTTTATGGGCTTGGTTTTTATTTTTCATGCTTTGTCAGTCATTTTATTAGCCTTTTTTGTAGAGACCACGGCTTTCGTTTTGCTTTCAAAGGTAATCGATTTTTCAGCCGTTGGTGTCCTTATTTTAGGGCTTGCATTTTTAAGAAAAAAATTAAATTAAAATCTTTCATTATATGAATGAACTTTATCATCAAAAGGAGAAAAAATGGGACTTTTTGACCGACTCTTCGGAAAGAAGAAACAAGAGGAAACTAATCATGATGTGCCTGTCAGTGAAAATCAATCTAGTGAAATCACTGAAGCAGTCAAGAATGAAAAAGAAAATGAAACTGCTAAACGGCCTGAGGTAACTGAAAAGCCAGTAAAAGTAGAAAAAGTTACTGACGAGTCTGTCAGTAAAATGATCGATGTTGAGCCAGAAATTACGGATGAACCTGTCAGTGAAAATGAACCTATTATTTCTGAAAAGGTTGAAGTAGAAGTTACTGACGAAAAAATTGTTAAACCAGAAAATGATGAAAAATTAGAAAAAATTACTGACGAAAAAGTAATCTCTGAAACTACAGAAGTGACTGAGAAAAAAGTTACTGACGAAGATGAGGAAGAAGAGATTGTCATTGATATTGATGCTCTGGCTAATATTTTCACTCAATCACGTGAGGAAACTGAGAAAAAATATGAACAGTCATTAACTTTAACTCGTAAGACTTTTTCTGACGGCTTTAATGAACTTTTTGCTAACTTCCGGACAGTTGATGAAGAATTCTTTGAAGAACTTGAAGAAACTTTAATTATGTCAGATGTCGGTGTGGATTTGGCAATGGAAGTGACTGAAGAATTGCGCAAGGAAGCAAAATTAGTTAATGCTAAATCAACAGATGACTTGCGTCAATTGATTATTGAAAAAATTGTTGATAAGTTTGACGGTGAAAAATTACCGACAAAATTGGATATCCAAACGGATGGATTAAGTGTTTTCCTTTTTGTTGGGGTAAATGGTGTTGGTAAAACAACGACCATTGGTAAATTAGCTGCTCGTTATAAAAATGAAGGCAAAAAAGTACTCTTAGCAGCTGCGGATACTTTCCGGGCAGGTGCTATTGACCAATTAGTTGAATGGGGAAATCGTTCAGGCGTTGAAGTAGTCACAAAACCAGCTGGTTCAGATCCAGCGGCAGTCGTTTTTGACGCTCTCGCAAAAGCTAAAGCTGAAAATTATGATATTTTACTTGTGGATACTGCAGGACGTTTGCAAAATAAAGATAATTTGATGAAAGAGCTGGAAAAAATTGGTAAAGTGATTAAACGAGAAATTCCAGATGCTCCGCATGAAACGATTTTGGCACTTGATGCAACAACAGGCCAAAATGCCATTCAACAAGCCAAAGAATTTTCAGCAGTTACTCCAATTACAGGAATTGCTCTGACTAAACTTGACGGTTCGGCAAAAGGTGGGATTGTCTTGTCAATCGTTCAAAGTCTTAAACTTCCAGTTAAATTGATTGGTTTAGGTGAAAAGCTTAATGATTTACAAGATTTTGATGAAGAATTTTTCGTCAGAGGGCTTTTCAAAGAGCTTTTATAAAATATAAAATAAGAAGTAAAAAAGTTTTGTTCAGTTTGGGCAATGCTTTTTAACTTGTCAACGGTTCCATTAAAATAAAGCCGATGAGCGTTTGAAAAAATTGAGAATTTAATGTAAAATAGAATTACATAAAATAGAACTGCTATGTTCTGTAGGAATTAAAGAAAGGCTCTTCATGTCGTATTCAAATTTGAAGTTGTTTTCGCTCTCTTCTAACCACGAATTAGCCCAAAAAGTGGCTAAAGAAATTGGAATTGAGCTTGGAAAAGTAAGTGTTGGTGCACATTCGGATGGCGAAACTGTCGTTCATATTGACGAATCAGTTCGTGGTGATCATGTGTTTATCCTTCAATCAACAAGTGACCCTGTCAATGATAACTTGATGGAACTCTTGATTATGATGGATGCATTGCGTCGTGCCTCTGCTGCATCAATTAACATTGTCTTACCTTACTATGGTTATGCTCGTCAAGACCGTAAAGCTCGTGCTCGTGAACCAATCACATCAAAACTCGTAGCAAACATGCTTCAAATTGCTGGTGCCGACCGTTTAATTACTTTCGACCTTCACGCACCACAAATTCAAGGATTCTTCAACATTCCAGTTGACCACCTTATGGGTTCACCATTGATTGCTGAATATTTCCGTCGTCAATTGGTTTCTGCTGGTGATGATATCGTTGTCGTTTCGCCTGACCATGGTGGAGTAGGACGTGCGCGCAAGTTAGCAAACTTCTTGAAAGCACCACTTGCTATCATTGATAAACGTCGTCCTCGTGCCAATGTGGCAGAAATTATGAATATCATCGGTGATGTTCAAGGGAAAAAATGTATCTTGATTGATGACATGATTGATACGGCTGGAACAATTACTTTAGCGGCCAATGCCCTTAAAGAACTTGGTGCAACAGAAGTCTACGCTTCATGTACTCATGCCGTACTTTCAGGACCAGCTATCGAGAGAATTAATAATTCAGCGATTACTAAACTCGTTGTTTTGGATACTATTGAAATGCCAGAAGAACGTCAAAGTGAAAAAATTGTTCAACTTTCAATTGCTCACTTGCTTGCTGATGCGATTATTCGTATTCACGAACGCCGTCCATTGTCACCACTCTTTGAATTACATCTTCCTTCAGAACAAATCTAAACTAGTAATTGTTGGAATTCAAAGTGGATTTAGGATAAGACTTCAAGCGACCAGAGGTCGCTTTTTTAAAAAATGGAACTAGAAAAAATTAGAAAACTTTACGAGAAAGTTGACCCCAGTCAACTGACAGAGCGAGAAAAGTTACTGACAGAATTGATTTTTACTGACAGAAAATTGAAGACTGATAAACTTCCTAATGGCCGCTATCGTATTTTACAATTTTCAGGAAATAATTTTGAAGAATTGG
This sequence comes from Lactococcus sp. S47, assembly GCF_016517475.1. Taxonomy (NCBI): domain Bacteria; kingdom Bacillati; phylum Bacillota; class Bacilli; order Lactobacillales; family Streptococcaceae; genus Lactococcus; species Lactococcus sp. S47. The sequence goes on along the minus strand of NZ_JACVUB010000006.1, from coordinate 45,322 downwards.
AAAATACTTTAAAGCTACTTTTACCTGATTTTGTAAAAAGCATTGGGGAAGAAAAAATTGTGATAGAAGCATTTTCAACTGATAGTCCCACAAACTCAGAACTTTTTGATATTTTTCAAACCCTTTCGCAAGATATGGGTGAAGAGGTGACGGCTTATGTTGGCCGTTTTGTCGAGAAAAATAAACTCTCTGAAGCATACTCTGAAGAATACAAAATTTTTGAAAGTCAGCAAACTTTTAGTGAATACATTTTATCAGAAAGTCTAAATCTATCAGAAAATAGAATTTTACAAGAAATCCGTAAAGAATTATTAGAAAATCCTGAAGACCAAAAACTAGTTGAAGCAATGTATAAAGCAAGTAGCAATCAAACGAAAGCAGCAAAAATACTTTATGTTCATCGAAATACGCTGATTAATAAAATCAAAAAATATGAGCAAAAATATGGCTTACAACTTTCGGGAAGTGACCTAACTCTCGCTTATAATTTATTATAAAAGACAATTTATATTAGCAATATTATGAGAAAGGAACTGAGTTTAATAAAATTGAACTCAAATCTTTAATATGGAATACAATCATCAAGAAATAGAAGCCAAATGGCAAAAATACTGGGCGGATAACAAAACTTTCCGTACAGGAACAGATAAAAATAAACCAAAATTTTATGCTCTAGATATGTTCCCTTATCCATCTGGTGCAGGACTTCACGTTGGACACCCAGAAGGTTATACTGCAACTGATATTTTGAGCCGTTACAAACGCGCTCAAGGGTTCAATGTTCTTCATCCAATGGGCTGGGATGCCTTTGGTTTACCTGCTGAACAATATGCAATGGATACAGGAAATGACCCAGCAGAATTTACAGCTGAAAATATTGCTAACTTTAAACGTCAAATCAATAGCTTAGGTTTTAGTTATGACTGGGAACGTGAAGTTAATACAACTGACCCTAATTTTTATAAATGGACACAGTGGATTTTTACTAAACTTTATGAAAAAGGGTTAGCTTATGAAGCAGAAGTAGCTGTTAACTGGGTTGAAGAACTCGGAACGGCTATTGCTAATGAAGAAGTGCTTCCAGACGGAACTTCTGAACGCGGGGGTTATCCTGTTGTTCGTAAACCAATGCGCCAATGGATGCTTAAAATTACAGCTTATGCGGAACGTTTACTTGAAGACCTTGAAGAAGTCGATTGGCCTGAATCAATCAAAGAAATGCAACGGAATTGGATAGGGAAATCAGTAGGAGCAGATGTGACTTTTGAAGTTGCAGGAACCGACAAATCATTTGAAGTCTTTACGACTCGTCCTGATACCCTTTTTGGGGCAACTTATGCTGTGCTTGCACCTGAACATGATTTAGTTGATGCTATTACGACACCTGAGCAAAAAGAAGCTGTTGCTGAATACCGTCGCAAAGCGAGCTTGAAATCTGATTTAGCCCGTACAGACCTTTCTAAAGAAAAAACTGGAGCATTTACCGGAGCTTACGCGATTAACCCAATTAATGGCCGTAAAATGCCAATTTGGGTTGCAGATTATGTTCTTGCTTCTTATGGACATGGTGCTGTTATGGCAGTTCCTGCTCACGACGAACGTGACTGGGAATTTGCTAAGGTCTATGGACTTGAAATTTTGCCTGTTGTTGAAGGTGGAAATGTAGAAGAAGCTGTTTATACAGAAGATGGCCCTCATATTAATTCAGAATTTTTGAATGGACTTGACAAAGCACAAGCGATTGAAAAAGCCATTGAATTTTTAGAAGAAAAGAAAATTGGGAAAAAGAAAATCACTTACCGCTTGCGTGACTGGCTCTTTAGTCGTCAACGTTATTGGGGTGAACCAATTCCAATTATTCATTGGGAAGATGGCACATCAACAGCGCTCTCAGAAGATGAACTTCCTCTTGTTTTACCAGTAACCTCTGATATCAAACCGTCAGGAACTGGTGAGTCTCCTTTGGCTAACTTGACAGATTGGTTGGAAGTCACACGCGCAGATGGCCTAAAAGGTCGCCGTGAAACTAATACAATGCCACAATGGGCAGGTTCAAGTTGGTACTACCTTCGCTATATTGACCCAAATAATAGCGAAGCTTTGGCAGACCCAGAACTTCTCAAAGAATGGTTGCCAGTTGATATCTATGTGGGAGGGGCTGAACATGCTGTTCTTCACTTACTTTACGCTCGTTTCTGGCATAAAGTGCTTTATGATTTAGGAGTTGTTCCAACTAAAGAACCTTTCCAAAAACTCTTTAACCAAGGAATGATTCTCGGAACCTCTTATCGTGATCATCGTGGGGCCTTGGTTGCAACTGATAAGGTTGAAAAACGTGATGGTGGCTTTTACCATATGGAAACAGGTGAAGCCCTTGAACAAGCTCCAGCTAAAATGTCTAAATCTCTTAAAAATGTTGTTAATCCTGATGATGTTGTTGAACATTATGGAGCTGATACTTTACGTGTTTATGAAATGTTCATGGGTCCACTTGATGCAAGTATTCCATGGTCAGAAGAAGGCCTTGAAGGGGCTCGTAAATTCCTAGACCGAGCTGTTCGAATGATTGAAAATTCAGAGATTAAAGCTGAAAATAATGGAGAATTGGACAAAGTTTACAATGAAACAGTGAAAAATGTTACTGAGCGTTTGGACTTGATGTACTTTAACACTGCAATTTCCCAATTAATGATTTTTGTTAATGCAGTTAATAAAGCAAAAGCTTTACCGTTAGAATACGCTAATGGCTTTGTCCAACTTTTGGCGCCATTTGCACCACATATTGCTGAAGAACTTTGGGTAAAATTAGGTAATGAAGCTGGAATTTCTTATGTTGCTTGGCCAACATTTGACGAAAGCAAATTAATTGAATCAGAAGTTGAAATTGTTGTTCAAATTAATGGTAAATTAAAAGCAAAAATTAAAATTGCTAAAGATTTAGCGCGTGAAGAACTTGAAAAAATTGGTCGTGAATCAGTTGCTGAGGCTCTTGAAGGTAAAAACGTGGTCAAAGTAATTGCTGTTCCAAATAAATTAGTTAATATTGTTGTAAAATAAAGATGACAATCTGAACATTTATCAGTTAAATCTTATAATAATTAGCTGTCAGTAAAAAAATGAGAGCTAAAGAATAAAAAGTAAAATAAGCTGGTTGACAATTTGTCGACTGGCTTATTTTATTTTGGAAGTCACAGAAGAGTTTAGAGTTGACCCTCAAAATTCTGTCAGTAATTTATTTATTAAATAAAAATCGCTACTGATGAGTTCGCTCAGGATAACAAATAAATAATCAACAACATAAGAAAGGTTGGGTCAGTAAAAATGATTGATTTCTTGCCCGAACAAGTTCGAACGCTCAATGAACTAGAAACTGCGACATTTAATTTTATCTTATCTAATTTATCAAGTATTGATAAAATGTCAGTCAGACAGCTTGCACAAGCTGTCCATGTTTCCACAGCAACAGTTATGCGCATGACCAGAAAACTTGGTTTTGAGGGCTGGGTAGAACTAAAATATTATCTTAAAAACCAAAATCAACTGACAGAAATTCCAGTTAATTACTATGAAAATTTATTACAACTCGATCTATTTTTACGAAAAATAACCTCTAAGGAAGCGGGAAGAAAATTAGAAGAAGCTGTCAAATTAATTCGAGAAGCTCGATATATTATTTTTATTGGAGTAGGTTCTTCAGGAGCTTTAGCTGAATATGGTGCCCGCTATTTTACAAATATTGGCTTAGAATCTTATGCCATTTCTGATCCTTATCAAGCCGTTAAGGGCAAAGGTGCACCAGACGTTTTAAGCATTGTCTTATCCGCTTCGGGTGAAACAGATAAGATTATTGAACGAGTTGTCAAACTAAGAGAGGAAGCGCCAGCAAAGATTATTTCAATTACAAATCATCCAGAAACGACCTTATCCAAACTTTCAAATATAAATTTAACTTATGGATTCCAAACGGAATATTCCGCCTATGACCCACTTGAAAATTTGACTTCTCAGCTCCCAGTCATTGCTTTTATTGAAATACTAGCTCATCAGGCAATGGAAAAAGCTGATAAATGTAACTAATCCTGTAACAGGTAACAAAGATAGAAAAGCCCCTTGCAAAAAAAATTGTAAGGGGTATTATTGTATTGTAAGCGGTTTAATTAAAAGAGTATAGTCTTCAAAGTATCTGAACTGTCTTAACAAATTGAGTTCGACCTTCTTGAAATAAGTGAAAATGCGATTCGCCTTGCAACTTTGCCTTTTTATCACTTGCTTTAGCAAGTAGAGAAAACGGACAGCGTAGCTGATGAAATCAGCAAAGATAGTCGCTTAGAGCGAATGGATTGTGTAGCAGCTTGCTGCGTAGATAGATAAAGTACGTTGAGCATTCCAGCTAAGTGTTAAAGCACTTGTTGGGGGGCAAAACGCCAGCACAAAAGACAATTTTCCTCATTTCAGAACCGTCGGGCTCACATCTTAAAGGAGGTTTATTTATGAACGGCTTCATAAATAATAAAGTCTTACCGCCAATTATGAAATTCGTGAATACACGAGCGATGACTGCTTTGAAAAATGGAATGCTTTTTGCCATGCCATTTATCATTGTTGGGTCAATTTTCTTAATTCTGGCGAATATTCCAATTCCACCTGTGGCAAAATGGTTATCAGACAACGGCTGGTCAGCAATTTTTACCCAAGCATTTAACGTATCATTCGGTATTTTAGCGATTTGGGCAGCAGTCGGTATTGGCTATTCTTATGTCAAAGAAGCTGGATTTGGTGATGTTGCTTTACAAGGAGGATTAACTTCTCTCTCTGCATTTTTCATTGTTCAATCTCTAAGTATTGCAAATCCAATCACAGCGGCACTAGCTACTGGGAAAGAAGCCTCAGGCATTGGAAATCTCACAGGAACACAAGCAACGGCTGCTTTTGAAAAGCTTCCTCATGCCATGCAAGTCTTTCTAAATAATCCAGTGACAGGAGTGCTCAATTTAACTTGGAACGGTGGTCAAGGAATGATTGCGGCCATTATTATTGGTATTCTATCAGGCTGGGCTTATTCAGCAATGATGAAAGCAGGCTGGAAGATTACACTTCCTGAACAAGTCCCATCAAATGTTGCTAATCAATTCACTTCAATGATTCCAACAGGAGTAATTGTCGTCGCTGCTACGGTTGTCTATGCTTTATTTGATAAAATTGGTCATACCGATGCAGTAACCTTTATTTATCATTGGTTATCTGTCCCTCTACAAGGTTTAGGCGGCTCATTTGGTGGAATTATTATTATCTCACTCTTAGTTCCATTCTTCTGGTTCTTTGGGGTTCATGGTGGAATTATTATGGGAGCAATTACCTCTGCCTTTCTGATTCCAAATACCTTTGCCAATGCATCCCTTTATCAATCTCACAAATTGAGTTTAGCTAATGGTGCTCATATTGTGACCAATGAATTCTATAATAACTTTATTAATCTTTCGGGGTCAGGAATTACTTTTGGATTAATTATCTTTACGATTTTCTTTGCTCGTTCAGAACAGATGAAGTCAATTGGTAAAGTAGAGTTAGTCCCAGGTTTATTTAATATCAATGAACCTTTCTTATTTGGATTGCCACTTGTTTTAAATCCAGTTCTTGCTCTGCCATTCTTTCTTGTTCCAGTAGTCGTTTCGGCTACGGTTTACGGAGCGATTTATTTTCACATTGTTCCGCCAATGAATGGTGTTGCTGCGCCTTGGACCACTCCACCAATTATTTCTGGCTTTTTAATCGGAGGCTGGCAATATGCAGTGCTGCAAGTTATTGCGCTTTTAGAATCAATTTTGATTTATCTTCCATTTGCTAAAAAATATGACAAAATGTTGTTAGAACAAGAAGCAAATGCTGAAGTTGAAGAAGTTATTGCTTAGTAATTGAATAAGGAGATTAGAAACTCCGGAGAAACTTTTTCTTCGGGATTTCTTTTTATAAAATTAAAGATAAAAGGGGACAAAATGGAAAATAAAATGCCAAAAGATTTTTTCTGGGGGAATTCAACTTCGTCAATGCAAACCGAAGGCGGCTGGAATGAAGGAGGAAAAGGGCCCTCTGTCTATGATGTGAATACCGCTGGACGTTCTGCCAAAGATTGGCAAGTAACAAATGATAATTATCATCATTATTCCCAAGATCTAGATCTTATGAAAGAAATGAATATGAATATGTATCGTTTCCAAATTTCTTGGTCACGAATTGTTCCTGACGGCGATGGTGAATTTAATGAGGAAGGAATTGCCTTTTATAATCGTCTGATTGATGATTTGCTTGCTCGTGGAATTGAGCCTATGATATGTCTCTATCATTTCGATATGCCATTAAATCTGGCTGAAAAGTACAATGGTTTTTTGAGCCGAAAAGTGAAAGAAGCATTTGTAAGATTTGGGCAAGAAATGATGAAAAGATTTGCTGACAAAGTCAAATATTGGATTGTTTTTAATGAGCATAATCTTTATTTTGCTGACGGTTTTGAGCATTATTCGGGAGTTTTGAAAAAAGAGCTGACACTCTCTGATATGTATACTGTTTTTCATCACACCATGCTTGCTCATTGTGAATTGACCCAATTTTTGCATGAAAATTTTGAAGCAAAAATAGGAGGAATGTTGGCGACTACGGAAATATATCCCGCAACTTTTTCACCAAAAGATAATCTATATCTTAGAAAATTTGATGAATTTTATAATCGAAATCTCTGTGATGTTTATGCTTTTGGTCATTATTCGCATGAGGTTATGACCTATGTTAAAAATCAGAACATCCAAATGGATTTTCAAAAAGGAGATGAAGAAATTTTAAAAAATGGAATTTCTGACTTTATTTCTTTTTCTTATTATCGCTCAATTTTACTTGATGCAAGTCAGCTGACAGAAAATGATGCACCAAATTCTTATTTGACTAAAGGAATGAAATTAAATCCGTTGCTTGAACATAATCAATGGGATTGGTCCATTGACCCAGAAGGCTTTAGAAGAATTCTAAGTAGATTATATAATGAATTTGGATTGCCTGTTTTTCCTATTGAAAATGGCATTGGTCAGTCAGAAATCTGGGATGGGAAAACAAAAATTGCTGATGACTTGAGAATTTCTTATCATCAGAAACATCTTGAAGCCATGAAAAAGGCAATATTTACTGACGGGGTAGAAGTTATGGGTTATCTTGGTTGGGGATTGATTGATATTCCTGCTTCATCTGGTGCTATTGATAAACGTTACGGTGCTGTTTATGTGGATCCAAAAAGTCATAAACGTATTCCAAAAAAATCATTTCATTGGTTTAAAAATGTTTTTGCTTCAAATGGTGATCATTTGGATTAGAATAATCAGTGATAAAAATGAAATAATGATAGAAAACTTATGATTTACTCATATCTCTTAATTAAACTGATAGCTAGGCTGTCAGTTTTTAAATTCATCATTAAAAAATTTTACTGACAGAATTTTTTTACTTATTGTCAGTATTTTTATCTGGCTGAAGAATAATCAGTTACTAGAAATCATAATTGGTCAGTGCTGACAGAATTTTTGTTACAATGAAAACATTGGAAAATGCTTGAGAGGAAACAAAAATGTCTTTTTTTACAACAAATGATTTAGTAAAAATAAATTTTCATGATTATGGCAATCAGTTAAATCAACCTCTGATTCTAATTGGTGGCTATTCGTCCAGTGAAGTTACATGGTTTGCCCAAATAGAAACATTTGTAAATGCTGGTTATAGGGTGATTACTTATGATCATCGCTCACATGGAGATTCACAACAAGTTGATTATGGCTTGACTTTACACCGTTTGGCAATGGACCTAAAAGAATTAATTGACTATTTACAATTAAAAAATGTTGTCTTAATTGGCCATTCGATGGGTGCGGCAACAATTATGGCTTATGAAGAATTATTTACTGACGAAAATGTATCAGCAATAATTACAGAAGATCAGGCCCCAACTTTCTTCAAATCGGCAGATTGGCTCAATGGTCAATATGGGAAAACACTGACAGAGCTGTCAGTATTTATTGATGATTTTCCAAAAACTCGGTTGACACAAAAAAAGTTGTCAGATAGTGTAAAACGAACACTGGGACATGGAATGAAACCTTTTGATTTCAAACGCTATCGTCCTTTACTGCAAAATGTTATTTTGCAAGATTGGCGTCCTGAGCTTGGGCAAGAAAAAAAACCACATTTATTTTTTGCCGGCGAGAAATCTCCGATTTTTCCAGCAATTCATGCTCAAGCAGCGCGTGAATTACAAAACAGTCCAAATTCAGAAGTTCAAATTTTTGAAGGATGTGGGCATATCTTACATTTGGAAGAAATTGAGAAATTCAACCAAGCAGTCATTGTTTTTCTCAACAAAATAAAAAAAGACTGATGTGGTCAGTCTTTTTTGCTGACCGTCAGTAAAATTTAAACTAGTAAGAAAGGCAGTATTATAGGCTTAAAAGTATTAAATAAATTTTATTTTCATATCATTTTTTTCTCATAATAAAACTTGATAAAATAGAATTAAGAAATGGAAAGGAGCTAAACCATGAAAAATAATAACATGGAACTTGCCCAAGATTCAAAAACTGATGATCAGCAAAAACCAAAGCATTTTAAAATTGAAACAACCGTAATGAAATTAGTAGTAGATAGCTATCTCCATGGCGCTCAAACCTGTGAAGTTAAAAAAGGAAAAATTTTAGGCGTCAGTATTCATCAAGGAGCATGTGATAGTATTCACCTTTTTATTAACGACGACCATAAAGTTACAGTAGAAGTTAGTCAAGGCATTAGCCGAATTTCACTGATGCAAAAGAAAAATATTGAAGATATTGATTATATACTTCCTTTCATGAAATGTTTAGGTGTATCTGAGGGTCAAGTCTTAAAAAATTATTCAATTATTTAAAAAAGCCGTATACTGCGGTTTTTTATTTTAAAAATTACAGAAAGTAAATTTATAAACAGAAAAATGTATATTTATTTCGATAAGAGGTATAATATTTTTTGGAATTATTATTAGTAGGAGGCCAAGAGAAATGGCTAAGAAAAAAATCGTTATTGTAGGTGCTGGATTTGCTGGAGTTTCAGCCACACGCTTACTTGCAAAAAATTTGAAAAATGATGCAGAAATTACAGTTATAGATAAACATGATTTTCAAACTTCAATGACCCAACTTCATGAAGTTGCAGCGAGTCGTGTTGAGGCAGATGCTGTTCAATATCATTTGAATCGAACAATTGGAAAATTTAATAACGTTAAAGTGGTAAAAGAGTCACTTGTTGAACTTGATAAAGCTAACAAAAAAGTGATTACAGATAAAAATAGCTATGACTATGATTATTTAGTCGTTTCAATGGGTGGAGAACCCAATGATTTTGGTGTACCAGGTGTTAACGAATATGGCTTCACACTTTGGTCACTTGAAGATGCTTTGAAAATAAAAGCACATTTGAAAGAAATGGTTCAAGCAGCAGCTAAAGAAGCTGATTCAGAAAAACGCAAAAAATTGTTAACCTTTAGCGTGGCTGGTTCAGGATTCACTGGAATTGAAATGGCCGGAGAATTGATTGATTGGCGTAAAAAAGCATCTAAAAAATACGGCATTCCAGAATCTGAATTTACAATCAATATTGTTGAAATGATGCCAACAATTATGAATATTTTAGACCGTAGTTTAGCAGATAAAGCACTCGTTTACCTTCAAAATAAAAACATCAATGTCCTTGTAAATCATGGAATTACAGCTGTAGCACAAGATCATATCACTGTTAATGTTGGTGGGCGTGACGAGGAAAAAGTTGTTAAAGAAATTCCAGGAAATACCTTAATTTGGACAACAGGGGTACAAGGAAATACAGAAGCAGAAGCTTGTCAACTTTCCGAAACAGAACGTGGTCATCGTCTTCAAGCAAATGAATACATGGAAGCGATTGGCGAAGAAAATCATGGCATCTATGTTGCAGGAGATGTATCAGGTTATATTGTTCCCGAAAATGGTCGACCAACTCCTCAAATTGTAGAAGCAGCAGAACAAACAGGAAGCACGGCCGCTAAAAATATCATTGCAGATATCAAAGGTGGCGAAAAAACCAAATTTGTTGGAAATTATCGTGGAACACTGGTTTCTATTGGTTCAGGCTATGCGGTTGGGACAGTTGGAAAAACAAAATTAAGTGGTTTTTCAGCAACATTCATGAAACACATGGTTTATCTTGTTTATACCTTTGAAATTCGTTCTGGTCATTATTTCTTCAAATATATCAATGACCAACTTTTCCACAAAGGGGCAATTTAAGTTAAAATAAAATATAAATATAAAACTTTTCCATGAAAAAATTTGGAAAAGTTTTTCTTGTGTAACAGTTTACAAATTGCTCTAAAAAGGATATAATAGTGCCTGACGTTATTATTATATTACTAGTAGGAGAACCATTCTAAATGACTAAGAAACAAATCGTAGTCATCGGTGGTGGTGTTGCAGGAGTACATGCGACGCGTGAGCTTTCTAAAAAGCTCAAAGCAGATGCTGACATCACACTGATTGACAAACATAGTTACCACACAACCATGACTCAACTTCACGAAGTTGCAGCAGGACGTGTTCCATTCACAACTGTACAATATGATTTCCAAAAGCTTTTAGGAAAACGTAAAAACGTTAGTCTTGTCACTGACTCTGTCGTCAGTCTTGACAAAGAAAACAAACAAGTAATCACAAAACATGGTCGTTATAGCTATGATTATGTCATTGTTGCCCTTGGTGGCGAACCAAATGACTTTGGAGTTCCTGGTGTTAAAGAACACGGGTTTACACTTTGGTCACTTGAAGATGCAATGCGAATCAAACGTCATTTGGAAAAAATCGTCCAATATGCATCAACAGAAGTTGATGATGAAAAACGCCGTGCTCTTTTAACAATTTCAGTTGCCGGATCAGGATTTACTGGGATTGAAATGGCAGGTGAATTGATTGATTGGCGTAAAAAAGTTTCAACAGATTGGAAAATACCTGAAGAAGAAATCACAATCAACGTTGTTGAAATGATGCCAACAATCCTTAATACTTTAGACCGTAAACAAGCAGATAAAGCTCATGCATATCTTGAAAAGAAAAATGTTCACGTTTTAACAAATCACGGTATTGTTGAAGTAGCAAAAGATCATATCAAAGTGAATGTTGGTGGGCGTGACGAAGAAAAAGTTGCCAAAGAACTTCCAACTCACACATTAATCTGGACAACTGGTGTTCAAGGAAATACAGCTGCAAAAACAGACCTTAATGAAACAGAACGTGGACATCGTCTTCAAGCAAATGAATACATGGAAGCTGTTGGTTTTGAAGGAAAAGGGATTTACGTTGCTGGTGACGTTTCAGGATATATTGAACCAGATACTGGTCGTCCAACACCACAAATCGTTGAAGCTGCGGAACAAACAGCACACACAGCAGCGGCAAATATTCTTGCAGACATCAATGGTGGAAGCAAACATAAACATGAAAGTAAATACCAAGGAACAATGGTTTCAATTGGTTCAACTTGGGGAGTTGCCAAAATCGGTAGCATGCGTCTAACTGGTTTCTGGGCAATGTTGATGAAGAATATTGTTTACTTTATCTATACTTTACAAATTCGTTCAGCACATTATTTCTGGCGTTATGCCTTGGATGAAGTCTTCCGCGTAAAAGATAATCGTAACTTTATGCGTGGTCATACTTCACGTCAAGGAAATGTACTTTGGGCTGTTCCACTTCGTATTTTCTATGGTGTGGTTTGGTTTACCGAAGCAATTAAGAAAATTGTCGGTGATGGTCAATACTTCAACCCAACGACTTGGTTTGGTAAAGGTTCTTGGTTTACAAATGACCTTAAATTCCCATTCTCATGGTTGCAAGAAGCACCAAAAGCAGCTGACGCAGCCGCAGGCGCTTCAACAGCTGCTTCATCAAGTTCTAGTGTAGCCGATGCAGCCGCAGGTGCTACAGGCGCAGCAACAACGGCCGCTTCAAGTGGTGGTGGCGAAGCTGCTCATAAAGCAACTGAATGGGGTCTCTCATACGCTTACGGTTCTGACCCAATGACTGTTTTTGACAAAGTGCCACATTGGATGGAACCTATCTTTAAGTTTATGATTCCAAACCGTGAAGTCGCATTGTTCATGCAAAAATTCATGTCAATTGTTGAAATCTTCCTTGCACTTGCCCTTATTTTTGGATTGTTCACTTGGATTGCAGCAGCAGCAACAGCCGCATTGACTGTTATGTTCTCACTTTCAGGAATGTTCTACTGGGTTAACATTTGGTTTATTCCAGTGGCAATTGCACTTATGAATGGTTCAGGTCGTTCATTTGGTTTAGATAAATGGGTTCAACCTTGGATTCAAAGATGGCTAACCAAAATATGGTATGGTCAATCGCGTTCAATTTACAAAGGACGTCAATAGAAAATAGCTCTGCGGAGCTATTTTTTTTTGCCTGAAAAAGCTTGAAAATTATGTTATGATATTTGAAGATAAAAGATAGTTTAAAAACTATCTTTGTAAGAACTGAGGTTTAAATGGATAATTTAAGATATAAAAGTGTCTTTGACATCATTGGTCCAGTGATGATTGGACCTTCAAGCTCGCACACAGCTGGTGCTGCTCGAATTGGTAAAATTGTACGTTCTATTTTCGGTGAACTTCCAGAAAAATTGGAGATTCATCTTTATGAATCTTTTGCTAAAACCTATCGGGGTCATGGAACAGATGTTGCTCTTGTTGCAGGTGTTTTAGGAATGGATACAGATGATGAACGTCTGCCAATGGCGCCTCAGCTTGCTTTTGAACAAGGAATGGAAATTTCTTATGTTCCACATCCAGAAGAAAAAGCAGAACATCCCAATACCGCACGTTTAATCGCCAAAAAAGGGGATCGAACAATGACCGTGACTGGAATTTCAATCGGTGGTGGAATGATTCAAGTGACAGAATTGAATGGATTTGATATCGCAATTTCGGCTGGTGTTCCGACATTTGTGGTCATTCATGAAGACGTTCCAGGTATGATTGCTAGAGTTTCTAGTGTCCTTTCAGAACATCAAATTAATATCGCACAAATGAATGTAACCAGAGAAGCTAAGGGTGAAAAAGCGATTATGATTTTAGAAGTTGATACACCAAATGTTAAGGAAGTAATTGAGGAAATGAAACTTATTCCTCGTTTGCACGCCGTTAATTTCTTTAATTAAAAGCAGTATAGGAATAAATATGTTTAAAAATATAGAAGAATTAATCGAGGATTCTAAAAATTATTCCTCGGTCACAGAATTAATGATTGCCATTGAAATGGAACAAACTGGACGAAATCGTGAACAAATTTGGGAAATGATGGAACATAACCTAGAAACGATGCTTGATTCTATTAAAAAGGGGCTTGCTGGTAAAAAATCACTTACAGGTCTTACTGGTGGCGACGCAAAATTGATGGATGATTATATTAAATCAGGCAAAGCACTTTCGGGTGAGCTTATCTTGGGAGCAGCTCGTGATGCGGTTGCCGTCAATGAAGTGAATGCACAAATGGGGCTCATTTGTGCGACACCAACTGCCGGATCAGCCGGCTGTTTGCCAGGTGTTTTAACTTCGGCTATTAAAACTTTAGACTTGAGTCATGAACAGCAAGTGGAATTTTTATTTGTAGCAGGAGCCTTTGGACTTGCTATTGCAAATAATGCAACGATTTCTGGAGCTGAGGGTGGCTGTCAAGCTGAGGTCGGTTCTGCTTCGGCAATGGCATCAGCTGCACTCGTTTTAGCTGCTGGTGGTTCTGCAGAACAAGCAGGTTATGCGATTGCTATTGTCTTGCAAAACATGTTGGGCTTAATTTGTGACCCTGTTGCTGGTTTGGTTGAAATCCCTTGTGTTCACCGTAATGCAATGGGGGCGTCACAAGCAATGATTTCAGCTGATATGGCTTTGGCTGGGGTTAAAACAGTGATTCCAGTTGACGAGGTGGTCAATACCATGTATAATGTGGGACGTTCTCTACCAGCTGCTTTTAGAGAAACAGCTGAGGGTGGTTTGGCCCAAACACCCACTGGACGTAAAATTATGGAAGAATTATTTGGTTAAGATTAAACTTAAGAATTCGAATGATAAAATTCGAATTTTATTTTTTAGGTTGAATACTTGACTTTTAGTGTTTACACGTGTAAACTTATCTTATGAAAATGAATAAGGAAAGGAGAAAAAATGAACGAAGTAGAATTTAATGTATCAAACGCCGAATTAATCGTTATGCGTGTAATTTGGTCTCTGGGAGAAGCGCGAGTTGATGAAATTTATGCGCAAATCCCCCAAGAATTAGAATGGTCATTGGCCACTGTTAAGACTTTACTTGGTCGACTGGTAAAAAAAGAAATGCTTTCTACCGAAAAAGAAGGAAGAAAATTTGTTTATCGTCCATTGATGGAAGAATGTACGGCTATTAATTTAATGGCCGATGGTCTAATCCAAAAAGTTTGTGAAACGAAACATGTCAATGTTTTGCAAGAGATGATTGAAAAATCGACTTTGACGGCAAAGGATATTGAACTTTTGCAAGAATCACTTAATGCCAAAGAAGTGGTAGGACAAAAACATTGTAATTGCTTAGAAACAAGTGGACTTTGTGCTTGCAAACATGAACATGAGCAGATTTCTGCTTAAAAAGGAGAATATAAAATGAAAGAAACTTTAAAAATTGAGGGAATGACTTGTGACCACTGTGTAATGCATGTGACAAATGCTTTGGAAGCTATTGAGGGTGTTGAAAAAGCGAAAGTCTCTTTGAAAAAAAATGAAGCACTAGTTAAATTTTCTGCCCCAGCAGATATGGATAAAATGGCTGTTGCCGTTGCAGAGGCTGGTTATAAAGTAATTTAAAAAACACTTCGTTTGTGAATTGAATTTAAATTTGCTAGAATGAAATTGGTAAAGCAAACCCCAAATATTGTTTTACTAAATAATAACAGGTCATCTTCATTCCCCAAATGGAGATGATTTTTTCTTGACTTTTTTCGTTTACAGTTGTAAACTATATTTAGAGATAAAATATAGAAGAGGTAAAAATGCGGAGTCAATCATTTGTAATTACAGGAATGACCTGTGCAAATTGTGTAAATACAGTTTCAAAAACATTGAATCAGTCAGATAAAATTATGGAAGCAACGGTAAATTTGGCGACTGAGAAAGCCAAAATTGTTGCTGACGATAATATTTCTGACCAAGAAATTATTAACTTAGTGGAAAAAGCGGGTTATGGAGCCATTGTTAATGACAAAGCTCATCAGGAAAAAATTGCACGTCAAGCTGCAAAAAAAGCAAGAAATTTGGCTTTGTCTTTTTGGATTGCTTTAATTTTGACTTTACCTTTAGTAGTTGCAATGTTTGCTGATATCTTCGGAGTACATGCAAATTGGGTCATGTTTTTACATGAACCAATCGTACAATTGATTTTGGCAACTCCAGTACAATTCGTTATTGGTTGGCGCTTTTATGTTGGCGCTTATCATGCTTTGCGAAATAAATCGGCAAATATGGATGTTTTAGTGGCTTTAGGAACTTCGGTTGCTTACTTTTCGAGTTTGATTTTGGCTGTTTTTATGAGCCAAGCGAATGCTTTGAATTTTGAATCATCGATGGTAATTATCACTTTGGTGGTCATGGGTAAACTTTTAGAACATAATGCAAAAGAGAAAACAACGCAAGCAATTACTGGATTAATGTCTAGTCGATCAAATTTTGTTCATACGGAATCGACTGATTTAGCGATTGAAGAAGTTCAAATGGGACAAGTGATTCGCATTTTGCCAGGGGAGAAAGTGCCTTTGGATGCGATGATTCTTTCTGGCAAAGCATCCTTTGATGAATCTATTTTGACAGGTGAAGCCTTACCTGTTGTAAAAATGGATGATGAAGTCATTTTTGAAGGAACAATTAATTTAGATGGTGAAGTTAAAGCGGTTGTTGTTCATGATTTAAATGATTCAACAATTTCAAGAATGGTTGAAATGATGAGTGAAGCACAAGGCTCAAAACCAAACATTCAAAAATTAGCTGACAAGATTTCAGGGATTTTTGTGCCAGTTGTGTTAGTTATTGCTCTGATAACTTTCATTGCGACTTGGGCTGTCAGTGGAATTTTACTGACAGCAATCATGCATTCAGTAGCAGTTTTGGTCATTGCTTGTCCTTGTGCGCTTGGTTTAGCTACACCAACTGCCATTATTTCTGGAACTGGTTTGGCTGCTAAAAATGGTTTGTTGATTAAGAATGCCAATGCTTTGGAGCTTGCCGGATTAGTTAAAACAGTATTTTTTGATAAAACTGGGACAATTACAACAGGTGAATTTGAACTGACAGATTTTAAATTACTGACAGAAAGTGAAAAAGTTACTGACAGCTTTAATTCTATTGAAGAAAAACTAGCAAGTGATGAGTTTAAATTATTGGCTAGTCTAGAAGCTCACTCTAATCACCCTTTGGCTAAATCTCTTAAATTTCAAGGTGATTTATATGAACTGACAGATTTATCAGAACTTGCGGGTCGTGGACTTTCTGCTAAAATTAATGGTCAGGAATATTTTGCGGGCAATGATAAATTAATGACAGACTTAAACCTGTCAGTCCCAGAAACAGATGATACGGTCATTTATTTGGCAAATAAAGAAAAATTATTAGCGATGGCTGTTTTTAGTTCAAGTCTCAAAGATGATGCGCTTAAGACAATTCAGACCTTGCAAAAACGTGGTCTAAAGACTGTTATGTTGACAGGAGATAATCAAAATTCGGCAGCAAAAATTCAAAAACTTGTTCATTTAGATGAAGTTAAAAGTGGTTTAAGACCTGAAGAAAAAGCAGAAATTGTGCAAAATAGCTCAAATTCAATGATGGTTGGTGATGGAATCAATGATGCTATTGCTTTAGCGTCAGCGACCGTCGGGCTGGCAATGGCAACTGGGTCAGATATAGCTATGGAAGCTGGTGATGTGACTGTTACTAGCGGTCAGCTTCATAAAATTTCCACTTTCTTTGAAGTAGCTAAAAAAACAATTTCCAAAATTAAGCAAAATTATTTTTGGGCTTTCGTTTATAATGTCATTGGCATTCCGCTTGCAGCTTTTGGATTACTCAATCCAATGCTCGCTGCAGCAGCAATGAGTTTATCATCAGTTTCTGTTATTTTGAATTCCTTACTTTTGACAAAAACAAAAATAAAAAACGTTGAATAATCAACGTTTTTTTATTTAGAATTTACTGATAGAATTTTTTAAAGACAGTCTGCCTTATTTTTTATACAATTCTGGGTCAAGCAAGCCACCTTTTTTGAAATTGACTTCAAAATGTTTGGTCTTTAAAGAATAGGAAACAGGGATGCTGACAGCAACTAGGATTCCGAGCGTAAAGGGGATAATTGATTTAGCTTTCATTTTTTGTTCCTCCAGATTTTTTAGGTTTATTAGTAAAATAGTTGTAACCAATAAATAACAGAATTCCTAAAATAAAGCAAATGATTCCTTCTTTTAGTCCATTAGGGAAGAATTTTAGTTCAAGACGATGACTGCCAGCAGGAACGCTAACTTTCATAAAACCAGATTGAGCTTTACTGACAGCCACTTTTTTTCCATCAACTTTTGCTGACCAGCCTTTATCATAAGGGATTGTCAAGAAAATATCGCCCTTTTCTTTTTCCGTATAAGTCATGCGAACCCCGTTTTTAATCATTTCTGTTTTAGGACTACGAGATTGTAGAAGTGCCATTTCTTTTTGATAAGCTTCAGTGTCCAGACGCCAGAATGAAGTGGTATCAAAAGTAACTTGTGAATTTTCCGGAAATGCTAAGGTCACTTTTAGCTTAGTTTCCTTACTGAAACTTCCTAAATTCAAGAAGGAGCCAGTATCATTTGTACCAACGTAATAACTATTGAGAGAACGTGTCATTTTTGGATTGGAAACATCAGAAATAGTAATCAATGTATTTTCAGCATTACTATTTAGATAAGTAATATTGGGAACAGATAAATAAATTTGACTATTTGCCGCCACGGTAATTCCGTAGGTGACTGAAACATCAGTAGCTGTAGAAGTTTTTGGTCGAGTCAGAGTAACAGAATTGCCAGCACCCGTGATTTTATCAGCAGTTTCTTCACTGGTCGTGTAAAATGGAGTAAAGAATGTAGTTTTCGATTTTGTCAAAGCGTTAACTAAAGCTGTTTGATTATTAATAAAGCTGCTAGCTTGAGCTTTATCAGTGAATTTAGCATCTTCAAATCCATTGGGAACGAAGACACCAAGACCCATCACATTTGAGTTTTTGCTCAAATTACTGAGAGCATTGGAAACTGGTGAAAATCCAAATTTTGGAGGTTGAGCTTGGCTTATATTATATTTAATTCCAAAAATCGAATCCATCAGTAATGTATTCCCAGGATAACGTAAATTCAAATAAGTACTGTCAGTGTGAAAACCTAATTGACGCATGATTGAACTGGCGTTGCTGTTACGAACAGATGAAAATTGGGAAAGTGCATTAAAATTGTACTTCATGCCATCATTTGCTGTATCAGGAACAGTGTTATCCATTCTGGCAAAACCAGAACCAGTAAGCTCATTCACCTTATTGGCAATCGGTTCTATAGAATTCACTTGGGTATTATAGTAATCACGACTAGCAAAATTCCACTCTTTTTGTATTCCTTGAACCTGATAAAGGGCATTAACACCAGCTTCAACAGTCATGAAAACAAAGAGGATAATGACAAATAGATGAGCTGAAATCCATTTCCTAACAGAATTAATAGACAAGATTAAATAAGCAAGACCAAACAAGAAAGTCAACATAACTTGAGAAGTCATTACATATTTATAGTGTCCAAAAATTAAAGTAGCAAGAAAACCTGTAATTAGAAAAAGACTAATAGTCAAAATATGCCAAGTCTTTATTTCCTCCCAGCGAGATAGAGTTTCCAAAGCCATTAAAACAAGAAGCAAACTAAATAAGAAAGCATAGCGGTGCAAGAACATATTTGGTGAATGCATCCCTTGCCATAGTAAATCTAAAGCTTGAAGATAAAATGAAGCAACAAAGAAAGCAATGATTCCTAGAAAGGCAAATTTACTTCTGAGACGAATACTTTTAGTGAAAAAGAAGAGAATAGCCAAAGCTAAAGGCATCATTCCAACATAAATCATTGGAATGGCATTGAATTGAGTAGTATCATAAGTGCCAACAAAATTCTTAGCGAAAAGGTCAAAAAGATGAGAATTTTCTGTAAAGACACCTGACAAAGTTGAAAGAGCATCGGAATTATTAGACTTCAAATCAAGATACATGGGTAAGAGCATGATTAGGCTGGACAGACCAGCTAAAGCAGAAGAAACCACAAAATCAAGCACTTTTGTCCAAGACCATTTTTCGTAAGTTATCCGTGCCAAGAAATAGAGCACTAAGAAAATAGCCACCATAAAACCAAAATAATAATTTTGGATAAATAGAATCAATAAACTAACGAAATAAAGCCAGCGTTTTCGTTCATCCATTAAGCGATGAAGTCCCCAAATAATTAGAGGCAAGAGAATGAAAACATCTAACCACATCGTAATTTCAAGCTGTGAGGTCAAAAAACTCATCAGTGCGAAAGCTATACTTATTGACAAAACAATCAATTTAGAAAGCTTTTGATACATGTTTTTGAAACTGACAAATGCTGATAGACCAATCAAGCCAAATTTTAGTATGGTCAGTAAATATAGAGCATCAGGCATTGATTTTACATCAAAGAAAAATGTAAGTGGCATGAGAAAACTTCCCATGTAGTAAGCCGAAAAAGCATAAAGATTGAGGCCGAGACCACTGGTAAAAGTATATAAGAAACCAGAAGAACCGCCCGAATGTAAAATATTACGATAGAGAGAATGAATGGCGACATACTGATGATATGCATCCCCAGCCAAAATTGACCGTGAACTCCCCCAATAAATCCCAGTCATTGCAAGAACGATAACCATTAATAATAATGGAATAAAAAAACTTGCAAGAAGTGCCCATTTATTTTTCTTGATAAATTTCATATTTCTATTATACCAAAGATACAAAAATCAAACTTATATTAAGTGTATTAAAAAAATACTGACAAACCTGTCAGTACTTTTTATCTAAACGATTTCTAATCTCGTCAGCAATTTCTTCTAATGCTTCAATTCCATTGACTTGCGGGATTTTATAACCAATAAAATAAGGAGAAGTAATAAAGCGAGGAACAATTTTACAAATATATTTATCATCGAAATGATGGAAAAAGAGATTATAAGAATCACAACGCCCATTCATATAGTCTGTCATTAAATAAGAGGTAATCCCGTGAACATTGTCAGCCAATTTTTCAACATTTTCAAGTTCAGAAATAATAACATTAAATTCCACAAAGCCCATAATAGGTCGAGTAGACAAAGTGACAGTCAGACCATTTTTTTTGATTTCGACTCCTTCAAAATTTTCTTTTGCAATTTGAGCATAACCGTCAGTTTCTTCTAAGCCAACGACTTGCAAATGAGGGTGGCGCAATGTTCCGCCAGAGCGAGGACCAAAATTTTTGAACATCAAAACGGATTGATATTTGCCAGATTGAATCATTTCATCCCAACATTCAAAAGCAAAAGAAAAAACCTCACGATTTTCTTCCACACCATAAGTAGAAATATCACCTAGATGTTCATCAGACTCAATAATCACAGTCATCATTGAATTTTTAAGTGTTGGAAATTTATTTTTTAACCAAATTTTATGGTCAGAAGTTTTTAAAATACCTGTCAGATTTTCCACATCACAAAAAGGACAAAGAACTTCCTTAGGTACAACTGTTTCATTACGTTTTTTTGTTCCAATAGCTGTATTGAAAACTAAAGGATTTTCACTATGTTTAATCATTATGACATTATACCACTTTTTTTGACTACTTTTTTTATTCAAAGGCTAGTTTTTACTTAGGCAATGTGTTATAATATTCCAGTTACCTATTAATGTTCAGCCTTCAACTGCAACATTTACAAAAGTCAGCCTTCAACTGATATTTTGTCTAACTTGAAAAGAAAAAATTTACTGACGAAATCGTCTAGTTTTTTTCGTCAGCAATTTTATTTCTTTTCAAAATCAAAATAGAAAGAGATGGTGAAAAATTAATGGATAACACAAATACTCAACTTATGTCTGGTAAGAGTCCAGCACAAACACGTGTCGTTGTCGGAATGTCCGGTGGTGTCGATAGCTCAGTCACAGCTTTGCTTCTTAAAGAACAAGGTTATGATGTTATTGGTGTCTTCATGAAAAACTGGGATGATACCGACGAAAATGGTGTCTGTACAGCCACTGAAGACTACAAAGATGTAGCTGCAGTAGCTGATCAAATTGGCGTTCCTTATTACTCAGTCAATTTTGAAAAAGAATACTGGGACCGTGTTTTTGAATACTTCCTCGCTGAATATCGCGCTGGACGTACCCCAAATCCTGATGTCATGTGTAATAAGGAAATTAAATTTAAAGCTTTCCTAGATTATGCTATGGAATTAGGAGCAGACTACGTCGCAACAGGTCATTATGCCCAAGTTCGTACAGATGAAAATGGTATCGTTCATATGTTACGTGGTGCGGACAACAACAAAGACCAAACTTATTTCTTAAGTCAATTGACCCAAGAACAACTCAAGAAAACAATGTTCCCATTGGGACATTTGGAAAAGCCTGAAGTACGTAAGATTGCTGAAAAAGCAGGACTTGCAACTGCTAAGAAGAAAGATTCAACAGGAATCTGCTTCATTGGTGAAAAGAATTTCAAAAAGTTCCTTGGAGAATATTTACCAGCTCAACCAGGTAAAATGATGACACTTGACGGTATCGAAATGGGAAATCATGCCGGTTTGATGTATTATACAATCGGTCAACGTGGTGGTCTTGGTATCGGTGGACAACACGGTCAATTAACAAGTGACCCATGGTTTGTTGTTGGTAAAGACTTAACTACTAATACCCTTTATGTTGGACAAGGTTTCCATCATGAACACCTTTATTCAACAAGTCTTGACGCAAGCGATTTGAGCTTTACCAGAGAAATGCCAGAAACTTTTGACCTTCACTGTACAGCAAAATTCCGTTATCGCCAAGAAGATACAGGAGTAACTATTCATGTTAACGGTGATAAAGTAACCGTTGATTTCGACGAACCTGTTCGAGCAATTACTCCCGGACAAGCTGTTGTTTTCTATGATGGAGAAGAATGTCTTGGTGGTGCGATGATTGACGTAGCCTACAAAGCACAAAAAGTAATGCAATATCAATAAAATATTGACCTGTCAAAGTTTTGACAGGTTTTTTTGAACAAAAAAAGAAACGGTTTTCATAACTTGTCGATAATATTTCTGTACATAATAAAATACTTATAACTTTTTTAATATAAATCGAGAAAAAAGCTTTCCCTAAGCGATTTTTTATGGTATAATGTTTTGTAAGGCTGTGTACCAGCCAAATTGTTGGAGGAATTTTTTTTACAAATGAACGAATTTGAAACATTATTAAACAGCGTTGAAGACGTTAAAGTACGTGACGTCGTTAAGGGTGAAATCCTTTCAGTTGAAAACGGGCAAGCAACTGTTGCCATCGTAGGAACTGGTGTTGAGGGTGTCCTTACACTTCGCGAAATCACTAACGATAAAGATGCTGATATCAATACATTCGTTAAACCTGGAGATGTTCTTGATTTGCTTGTTATCAAACAAATCGTTGGTAAAGAAGCCGAAGGTGCAAACGTATATCTCCTTTCATTGAAACGTCTTGAAGCTCGTAAAGCTTGGACTCAATTGGAAGGCAAAGAAGGCGAAATCGTAACAGTTAAAGTTACTAAAGACGTTAAAGGCGGACTTTCAGTAGACTATAACGGTGTTCGTGGATTTATCCCTGCATCTATGATTGACACTTACTTTGTTAAAGATACTAAGAAATTTGTTGGCGAAGAAATCGAAGCTAAAATTATCGAAGTTAACGCTTCAGAAAACCGCTTCATCCTTAGCCGTCGTGCAGTTGTTGAAGCTGAAGCAATCGAAATGCGTAAAGAAGCTTTTGCACAACTTCAAGAAGGCGATATCGTTGAAGGTACAGTTTCACGCGTAACTAACTTCGGAGCATTCGTTGACCTTGGTGGTATCGACGGATTGGTTCACGTTTCTGAACTTTCACATAGCCGTATCAAACGTCCATCAGACGCAGTAAAACCTGGCGATGTTGTTAACGTTAAGATTTTGAAACTCGACCCAGAAGCTGGACGTCTTTCACTTTCACTTAAAGCTACACAACCTGGACCATGGGAACAAGTTGAAGAAAAAGCACCAGTTGGATCAACTGTTGAAGGAACTGTTAAACGTTTGACAGACTTCGGTGCCTTTGTTGAACTTTATCCAGGTGTTGAAGGACTTGTTCACGTTTCACAAATTTCATGGGAACGTGTTGAAAATCCAAAAGATGTTCTTAAAGTTGGTCAAGTTGTGAACGTAAAAGTTCTTGACGTGAAACCTGCTGAAGAACGTATCTCACTTTCAATCAAAGCGCTTGAAGAAGCTCCAGCTCGTCCAGCTCGTAACAACGACAACGACGGTGAAAAACGTGATCGCAAACCACGCGCACCACGTAAAGCAGCTAAACCTTCATACGATTTGCCTGAAACACAAGAAGGCTTCTCACTTGCTGATTTCCTCGGTGAAGACTTCGATATTAACGATTTGTAAGAAAAATTCAAAAATATCCTCTAAAAGACCCGCTGGGTCTTTTTTTGTACATAAAGGCAGTCAAATCGACTTTGAATTGTCTGAAATATTTGCTATAATTTAATTGTTTAATAGTTAAGGATTATTTGTTTATTAAAAAGAGAGGGAAAAATGGAAGAAGGACAAGCGCATATTCAATTAAAGAAGACTGATGCTAGACTTGATGCAATTATTGTAGGTGATCCAGCTCGAATAGATCAGGTCGCAAAATTTTTGACCGATGTAAAAAATTTAAAATACAATCGAGAATTTCGCTCAATCTGTGGAACTTATAAAGGTAAGGAACTATTAGTTTTGTCAACAGGTGTAGGTGCACCGTCAGCTGCTATTGCGATTGAAGAGCTTCATAATATTGGAGTTAAGAGAATTATCAGAGTAGGTTCTGCGGGTGCTTTGCAGTTAGGGATCGATTTAGGAAGTCCAATTATTGGAGAAGGAGCAGTACGAGATGACGGTTTGACAAAAATGTATGTACCCGAACAATATCCAGCAGTTCCATCTACTGATTTGTTAAATAAAGCAAAAGAAATTGCTTCTGATGGTTTTTATGGAATTATTCGTTCTCATGATGGTTTTTATATGGATAATCATGAAGAAACTCAAGCATATTGGTCTAAATTTGGAATTGTGGGCGAAGATATGGAATCTGGTGCATTGTTTACAGTCGGACGTTTACGAGGAATAGAAACTTTATCCATTTTGAATAATGTTGTTGCTTACGGAGGAGATTTACAAGCGGGAGTCAATGATTTAGTTTCAGGAAATGATAAAGTTAATAAAGGTGAGCTTCGGACAATTGAGATTGCTCTAGAAATTTTAAATCGCTAATATAACTATTACTTGTAAATTGATTAAAGTTGAAAAATAGAACTGAAATTACCATCATATTTTAAATTAATAAAGCGGTAAGCGTTATTCTTGACTGCTTTTAAGCGTTAGGATAAAAAGGAGAAAAAATGACAAAAGATTCTTGGCTTTTTAAGCAACTTTTTGCAAATTGGAAGAAATTTGAAATCACATATATCTTAATTTTATTGTTCTTACAAGTGATTGTTTATATCATTGCCCCTGATTCTTTCATTGGAATGATATCTGGTGTATTTGGTGTACTTTGTCTCATTTATGGGATGAAAGGTCGTAAAATTAATTTTGCATTTGGTTTAGTTCAGACCTTAGCGATGACTTTAATTGCTTATCAGACTCACTCATGGATGAGTTTTGTTATGGGAATTTTTTATGTCTTATCTCAACCTGTGGGGTGGTTTTTTTGGGGACAGGATGATGCTATCCATGAATTTAGACCAAAAACTCGTCGTCTAATTTTTCTAGGTGCTTTTATTGCTTGGTTGGTCGTTTGGGGCATAGATGCCCTATTAAATGGGCAACTTCCTTATTTTGATGCTCTAAATTTAATTATTCCACTCATTGCACAAGTATTGTATATTTTGAAATATAAAGAAAATTGGTCGCTGTGGATTGTGGTTAACACGGCAGCAGTAATTTATTGGACAATTTTAACGGTACAATTTATTATGGGAGTAAACACCCAAGGGCAGTTAGGAATGTATTTATCGCAGGTTGCCTTACAAGGAGCCCTGCTCTTCAATGCAATCTACGCTAATCGAGTTTGGGCAAGTGGTGAAGCTGATAATGAAGGCGGAACTAAATAACAAGTGAAAATGACTCAAGTAAATGGGTCATTTTTTGTTTTATAAACGTCCAAAAGAAGAGCAGCTCCTACATTTTTTTGCTATAATAAACAATATGAATCAAACGATAAAAGCAAAGTTAGAACTATTACCAGATAGTCCTGGCTGTTATTTACATAAAGATAAAAATGGGACAGTTATTTATGTCGGAAAGGCAAAGAATCTTAAAAATCGAGTGCGCTCTTATTTTCATGGTTCTCATAATACCAAGACAGAATTACTAGTTTCTGAAATTGAAGATTTGGAATGGATTGTTGTAGGTTCAAATATTGAATCTTTAGTTTTGGAAATCAATCTCATTCAACGTTATAAGCCTAAATATAATATTATGCTTAAGGATGATAAATATTATCCTTTCCTAAAAATAACAAATGAAAAATATCCTCGTTTGTTGGTCGTCCGTAAAGTTCAAAAAGATGGTGCGACTTATTTTGGACCTTATCCAGATGTCAAAGCTGCCAATGAAGTTAAACGCCTTTTAGACCGAATTTTTCCATTTAGAAAATGTGGCTTACACGAGAAAAAAGTATGTTTCTATTTTCATATTCATCAGTGCTTATGTCCAGTAGTTAATCATGTTGATCCTCAAGTTTATAAGGATATGACTCAAGAAGTGAAGGAATTTCTGACAGGTTCTGATAAAAAAATTGTTAAAGAACTTGAAGCAAAAATGATGATTTCTTCTGATAATATGGAATTTGAGCAAGCTGCTGAATATCGGGATGTGATTAAGGCAATTGGAACTTTAAGAACAAAACAACGGGTCATGAATCAAGATTTGAAAGACCGCGATGTTTTTGGATATTATGTTGATAAAGGCTGGATGTGTGTCCAAGTATTTTTTGTACGCCAAGGAAAATTGATTCAGCGTGATGTGAATATGTTTCCGTACTATAATGATGCTGAAGAGGATTTTTTAACTTACATTGGACAATTCTATCAAGATAATAATCATATGATGCCAAGGGAAATTTTTATTCCGCAAGACATCGATAAGGAATCTGTGGAAGCAGTAGTTGCAGCTAGCCAAGAGGGAAATTTATTAACTAAAGCTCAAACTAAAGAAGTGGATGCAAAAGTTTTTACGGCCAAGACGCTTAAATTTTCTGATCAAAAAGATGTTGAACAGTCAATTGTTAAACTTGATAAAGAATTATCAGCCGAAAAACGTTTATCATCACTTTTAGCTAAAACACAGATTGTTCAACCAAGCCGTGGTGAGAAAAAACAATTGGTTAATATGGCAACTAAGAATGCTCAAAGTCAATTACAATTGAAGTTTGATGTGGCTGAGCGTGATATTTTGAAAACGACTAAAGCAGTTGAAAACTTGGGTAAAATTTTGGGAATACCAAAACCTGTAAGAATTGAGTCGTTTGATAATTCAAATATTATGGGGACTTCACCAGTATCTGCAATGGTTGTTTTTATTGATGGAAAACCTTCAAAAAAAGATTATCGGAAATATAAAATTAAAACAGTGGTTGGTGCGGATGACTATGCTTCAATGCGCGAGGTGATGACGAGACGTTATTCACGAGCTTTAAAAGAAGAAACGGCTCTTCCTGATTTGATTGCAATGGATGGTGGGGCTGGTCAAGTTAACATTGCCAAGCAAGTTTTAAAAGAGCTTGGGCTATCGATTCCGGTTGCTGGGATGCAAAAAAATGATAAGCACCAAACGTCAGAATTACTTTTTGGTGACCCTTTAGATGTAGTTCCCTTGTCAAGACAATCTCAAGAATTCTTTTTGCTAACCAGAATTCAAGATGAGGTTCACCGTTTTGCGATTACATTCCATAGACAACTACGTGGTAAAAATACATTTTCAAGTAAATTGGACGGTATTGTTGGACTTGGTCCAAAACGAAAACAAAAGTTACTGACAACTTTCAAAAATTTGAAAGCAATTGAAGAGGCAAGTGTACAAGAAGTGGCAGAAGCTGGCATTCCTTATGAAGTAGCAGAACGTGTGAAAACAACTTTGTCTGGACCAATTCAAGAAAATGAAAATTGGGAATCACTCAAGGATAATGTTCCTCTTTTAGAAGGTAAAAAATAAAGTAATCAAAAGAATTGTCAGTAAATCTGTCAGTTCTTTTGATTCTTGAAAAAACATAAAAATTACTGACAGAAATTCTGTCAGTAAAATAAAGTAGTTATTGCAAGTCTGTCAGTAAATATTTACTGACAAACTAGGAATTAAGAAAGTAATTGGAGAATCGATGGACTGGTCTAAGAATCAAATAAAGGAATTTCAGCAAGATTTACTTTCTTGGTATGATGATAATAAAAAGCCACTCCCTTGGCGAAAAACAACTGAACCTTACAAAATATGGATTTCAGAAATCATGTCCCAACAAACACAGGTTGAAACTGTCATGCCATATTATGAACGTTTCATGAAAAAATATCCGACGATTGAAACTTTAGCTCAAGCTGATGATGCTGAACTTCTAAAACTTTGGGAAGGGTTGGGCTATTATTCTCGCGCTCGTAATCTAAAAATCGCAGCGCAAGAAGTTGTTGATAAATATGATGGAAAATTTCCTGACAATCTAGCCGATATATTATCATTAAAAGGAATTGGACCTTATACAGCCGCTGCAATTGCTTCAATTTCTTTTGGACTCGCTGAGCCAGCAATTGATGGAAATCTAATGCGCGTGACCAGCAGGCTGTTTGAATTAGATTGTGATATTTCTAAAAGCAGTTCAAGGAAAATTTTTGATGGCTACCTAAGAAAGCTCATCAGTAAAAAAAGACCAGGTGATTTCAATCAGGCGCTGATGGATTTAGGTTCTTTAGTTTGTAGCCCCAAGAGTCCAAAATGTGAAGCTTGTCCCTTACTAAACTATTGTGCAGCAGCAGCGTCAGGAAAACAATTAAATCATCCAGTAAAAACAAAAAAGATAAAACAAAAAGATTTGTATTTTACAGCCTTTGCCTTAGAAAATTCATTAGGAGAATATTATTTAGAAAAGCGTCCATCAAAAGGTTTGTTAGCAGACATGTGGACATTTCCACTGACAGAATTACCAGCAGCAGATTTTGAAAAAATGATTACTGACGGCTCTGTCAGTAAAAATATTGTCATTCCAGAACTTCCGGAAAGTATTTCAAAAATGGAATATATAGCTAATTTTACTCACATTTTTTCTCATCAAAAATGGCATTTGGCAATCATTAAATTAAAACCAGAAGAGACCTTTGAAGTTGCTGACGAATTATTATCAGAAGACAAATTGTGGGTTCATTTTGATTCAAAAGTACTGACAGAAAATGGCCAACCAAAAGTAAGTCGTTCACAAATTCCACTTGCTGGGCCACAAGTGAAGATGTTTGAGATTTTAGATAAGAAGAATAAGAAAATTGATCTGCTAAGATAGTGGAGTAACCATCGAAACCAAAAAATTTTTTGTATAATAGATAATTTACCCTAAAAATGGAGATAAACACTTGCTACATAAGGATAATAAAAAATTTGTTTTAATCTTAACTACTTTTTTAACTACGTTATAATTTAAAATAATACATTTGCAAGGCTTTGAGAATATTTGCATATTTTTAAGATTTTTCTTTTATTTTTTTTGCAAGGTGACTGTATAAATTCATTTGTCAGACACTCTAGCTTCCTTAAAGATTCTCAGAAGTAAACTCTAAAACATCTTGAATAAAAAAACTGGCAATGCTAATTAGTAAGTAATAATTAGAATACTAGTTGTATTAAATTCAAATAGATGATCTAAAGAATCACTTGGATAATTTATGGGAGGATATTGATCTTTATAAAAATCTAAAAGTAGAAAATAGCTAAACCTGTAAATGATAATTGCAATAATTGGATTAACGAAGCTTGAGTTTATTAATGCTATTAAATATAAGAAGTAATTTATGATAGATAGAATTTTCCAGTAGTTATTATTTATAACATTCTTTTTGAAATTTAGCATATTTTTAGGACAGTTTTTACTGAAAGGTTCTTGAAGGATTAGTCACCTAATAGTGTGCACTAGTTCAAAATATTGTTTGATTATATTGTTTATCGAAATTAGTTGTCAATAGAGCACTAAAAGAGTAATTAAATAGTCTGATTTTTAATCATATTTCAGCTTAAAGGAGCTAACGCTAAATAACTACTTGAAAATAGTAAAACCATACAAATGTATGGTTTTTTATTTACTGCATAAATAGGACTAATTATTGGAAAAGTTATAAGGTTTTACACTGTTTTTATTGTTGATTTTTTAAGACTTAAAATTGTATAAAAATATAACTTGTTATGATCTGAAAATTTCCTTGAACTCGGAAGACCAAAATAAATTAGAGAGTGCGTTAAGATGGTTCATAAAAGGGGGCTAAAAAAATGCTAATAAGAAAATCAAGGATTCTTAGTAGTAGAACTTGTACTTGAAAAACAACAAGATATAAATTGGTTATCATATCATATATTATATAAAAGAATAAGAAAGAGTACTTAGAACAAAGGCATTAAGGCATAAAGCACTATAAAGAAGGTTTCTTAATTTTTTCTGTATTATTCAGTATATCAGTTACTTTTGTAATATCCAGTATCAGTCCGAATTTCCAAATAAACTGATGGCATATTTTTCTGCAATTATTCAGATTGTTAGATGTTCTAAAATCACCATTCTTTTATAATTATCTGGGAAGAGTTTTTTAAGAGATAAACATCTTCGTTGGCATTTACGTTCATAGGCATGCTGAATTTCTAAAATATTATGTGCATTTTTTAATCCCTCTTTATAAAACATAACCGATCTCCATTCTTTATTTTATTATTCATTGAAAGATTAATTTATATAGCCCAAAAACAATATTAGTTCAATAACACTTATATAGAAAAAGTATAGAATAATATTTCATGTAATAAAGAAGTTTGATGTTTCTTTTGTCACAAACATCACGTATTATAACACGTATTTCTTTTAAAAGTCAAAAAGTGTTTGTTTTAATAAATGTAACAAAAAAAGCCTTGATTAGGGCAAAGTTTAAAAAGTATGTATATATTTTGTGGAGGTAGGAGGTAAAGAATCATAAAAACAGATAATATTTGAATCTATAACTTTATCTTTTAAAAAATAAAAAGCGTGATAATATTATCCATTGTGAGCAAAATTCTTTAAGAAAAACTTGAGTTTTTTCGATAGAAGTGATGATTTCTATATTAAAAAATCTGAAAATACAATATAAATCTAGCTTCATTAAGACATATATATATTAAAATTATAACACAAGTGAATTATTTTTGTCAATATATATTCATTTCATTGTGTTATTTTTTTACTTATTTCAAAAAAAATTTACATTGTACAGATAATAGCAAATTTACTTCTTAAATTTTGATATTTTAATGTTAAAACAAAATTCTTTACGAAAAACTCAAGTTTTTCGTAAAGAATTTTTCTTTTTAAAATAAATAAAAATGCTAAAGTTATAGGGTTTTACTGTTTAAAATGTATTGACCTAAATGGTACAAGAATTATTTAAAATAGACTGAGTAGAATATGAAAAAAAAGAAGTTAAAAAAATTTTTAAACGTAATAAAAAGTAATCTTATTGAATATCAACAATTATCTGATGATGATTTAAAAAAGCAGACTACGCTTTTTAAACAAAGAATTCATTCTGGAGAAACATTGGAGGATCTTTTACCAGAAGCTTATGCTGTGATGATAGAAGCCAATAAGAGGATATTGGGCTTGGAATTATATGATGTTCAAATTTTAGGAGCTATTGTCCTTTTTTATGGAAATGTTGCAGAAATGAAAACAGGAGAAGGAAAAACATTAACAGCTACCTTACCAATGTATTTAAGAGGATTACAGGGGACAGGTAATTTTTTAATTACAACTAATGAGTATCTTGCGTGGAGAGATGCTGAAGAGGTGGGTATAGTTTATAGATGGCTAGGGCTTTCTGTAGCAGTAGGTGTAAAAAAGTATGAGTTTGATAAAGAGATTGATAAAAAAGTGGTGTATTCTTCAGATATTGTATACACCACGCACAGTGCTTTAGGCTTTGATTATCTGCTGGATAATCTATCGGTGGAAAAAGAAAAACAATATATTTCAAAATTTAATTTTGTAATTATTGATGAGCTAGATTCTATCCTATTAGATATGGCACAGACTCCTTTAATTATTTCTGGGGCTCCCAAGGTTCAGTCTAATCTACATATTATCACAGATGTGTTTATAAAAAGTTTAGCTTTTGATATAGACTACGAGATAAGTGAAGATAAGAAGAGTGTTTGGTTTTTGGAAGAAGGAATAAGGAAAGCACAAGATTATTTTGGAATAACTGAAATTTTGGGAGAAAGTTTCAAAGAACTTTACAGGCACTTAGTTTTGTCACTAAAAGCAAATTATATTTTTAAAAATAAAAGAGACTATGTTATTGAACAAGGAGAAATCCTATTACTTGATGAAATGAATGGAAGAAAGCTTGTTGGTACAAAGTTACAAGGAGGATTACATCAAGCATTAGAAGCCAAAGAAGGGGTAGAAATCACAGATGAAACAAAATCAATGGGCAGTATTACCTATCAAAATCTATTTAAAATGTTTAAAATCCTCTCTGGTATGACTGGAACTGCAAAAACGGATGCGGAAGAAATAAGAGAAACGTATGGAATAGACGTAATAAGTTTACCTACTCATAAACCAATTATAAGAGTAGATCACAGTGACAGGATATATTTTACACATAAAGAAAAGATGTTAGAATCTCTAATTTTTGTGAAAAAAATGATTAAAACCGAACGACCAATTCTTATTGCTACAGGGTCAGTTTCGAAATCTAATCTTTACTCAAAATTACTACTCAGTAATAGAATTCCACATAGTGTCTTAAATGCATCAACAGTAACAAAAGAAAAGCGAATTATTCATGAAGCTGGAAAGAAAGGTGCTGTAACTGTAGCAACTGCAATGGCGGGACGTGGTACTGATATAAAGTTAGATAACTATAGTAAAAAAAACGGCGGTTTAGTTGTTATTGGGACTGAAAATATGACGAGTAAGCGTATTGATAATCAGCTTAGAGGAAGAGCAGGAAGACAAGGTCAGGCTGGGGATAGTTATTTTTATTCGTCTCTTGAAGATAAGATTATTGTAGAAAACGCACCGGATTGGGTTAGAAAGTATAGAAAAAAGAACAAATTAAGTTCTCATATATCAGGTGCACCAGGAGTTTTAACTAAAAATAAATTTGAAAGCTTGGTTGAGAAGTCACAAAAAAATAGAAATAATCAAGAGGTTAATATTAGAAAGGATACATTAGATTACGATGATATAGTTAGTGTGTTGAGAGAAAGAATTTATTCTGCAAGAAATCAAGTGATGGAATCAGATCCGGCTTTTCTTACTGGAATTATAGAACAAAGTTTTGAACAATCAGTTCGTAATTTTGTTTCTAATAAGAAAAACTTATCGGAATATAAAATAATAGATTTTTTGTATAACAACATAGACTATTCGTTTGATCTTTCAGAATTAAGAAGTTTAGAGAACAGGTCGAAAAAATCAGTTTCCAGTTTTTTAAATGAAAAAATCAACTTTAAAATGAATGAATTGCAGCAAGATTTGTCTAATACTTTTCAGTTAAATTATTATCAGAGAGTTATTATCTTAAGATCAATCGATTTGTTATGGATTGATTTATCGGATGCTTTAGTCCAACTAAAGTCAGTTGTAAAAAATAGGAATTGGGCTCAACATCAGCCTTTATATGAATTCCAAAAAGAGGCTAATCGATATTTCACAGAAACTTTGGATAAGCTTTGGTTAGACATTACCAGAAATACTTTACTTTCTGAATTATTTGTTAATTCAGATGGATCTATAGACGTTGAATTTCCTTGATAAAAGGAATATAAAACGTATTGAATAATAAATGAAGATGTAGGAAAAAAATGAAAGAATATTATGGTGTTATAAAGCGATGTTTATGGACGATCACATTTGTATCCATTGTCCAATTTGGAGGGTTACTCCAACTTCCTTCAGTAATTTCAAGTGGAGAAAGTGAAGGAATTCTGAGAATTTTCTCTGCAATTACTGCTGGGAATACCACAAAACTCACGCTATTCTCTTTGGGATTGGGGCCTTATATGATGGCTTTAATCTTATGGAGTACACTAACAATGTTAGACATTGATTCGATTAATAATTTATCAAAGAAGCAAGCAGGATTTATACAAAGAATATTAACCTTTATATTTTGTATGCTTCAAGCAATTACAACAATTGCACATTTCAAAACGAGCATATCCTATGAAAAATTCGGAAGATTGACAGAAAATAAAGTTAATTTGTCATTGGTACTACTCTTAATAACAGGAGGGATGATAGTTTCGTATATTGCTGATATCAACATGAAAAAAGGTGTAGGAAAGCAAATGGTCCTTATCTTACCCGGATTATTAGCTAATATTCCAGCGATGTTATTTTCTGGTCAAACTAATAAAGGATTTTTCATAACTCCTCTAGGAATGGGAATTTTGATACCCGTAACGCTTCTATTTCTTTTTGCTTCTGTATTTTTATATAAGGGAGAGCGTAGAATCAATGTTCAACAAACTGCTATTGATGTATCATTTCAAAATTCATATATTCCAATAAAGGTTTTATCTGCTGGCGCATTACCTTTCATGTTTGGAGTTACCTTGTTCTCAATTCCTCAACTTTTTACTCTAGTTCCTTCATTGAAAAATACAACTTTTTTATACATTATTACTCAAATGTTCTCTTATACAACTGTTATTGGAATAATTACTTATGGGGTTGTAATTGTTTTGCTTGGGTATGGTTTTAGTCATGTCAATATACGTGTTTTTGATATTGCAAAATCTTTAAGAAACTCTGGAGATTACATTTTAGGTGTAACTCCAGGACGAGCAACAGAGAGATTTTTAAGAAAAATCCTTAATCGAATGATCGTTATTGGAAACACTTACATGCTAGTTGTGTCGCTGGTCCCGATGTTTATTGGGTTGAAATTTCCAGAGATTACAAATTTGGCCTTTTACTTTGGGAGTATTTTTATGGTTATCATTATTGTTGATAATTTGAACGAAGACATTAAATTTATGATTGCAAAGAGGCATTATAAAATATTTTGATAGATAGAAGGAAGAAATAATGTTGTATTTGGTACCAAATTGGAGTGAGAACATAGAGTGGGACGAGGATCGACTTTTCACGTTATCAAAATTTTTTATAGACCAAAATTTTGACCATCAAGTTTTATTAACTAATATATTTCCTTTTTTGCGTTACGAGCTAAATAAAGAAGGCTATGAATATACTAAAGTGTTAAGATTATTTGATTTTATACAAAATATTAAGGTAGAGACAGGTCATCCTATTACACTAGAAGATATTGATGTTCCCCAAGAGGTTGATAAGATTTTTACGCCTACATCAACGATTTTGTACGCTAAAGGTTATATTATTGGAAAGGTTTTGTATAATCAATTCGGATTTCCAGCATTAACAAGATATTATCTAGAAAATGGGGATGTATGTGAAGAAGTCTATGATGATAGAGGGTTTGTTACATATAAACGTTATATCAATAATAATAATCAAATTTATCAAGTCGATTATTTTAATGAACTTGGAAAACATACACTAACTCATAATGAGCAAGGAGTTACAGTAGAAAAAGAGGGGAGTATTTTTTTAAAGAATAAAAAGTATAATTCCATTGAAAACATAGTAAATGAAGTTGTAAAAAGTTTTATTGAAAAAAAATTTAAAGACGTACCAGAACAGTCTATCTCTTTATTAACAACCACGGATAAATTAATTTTAGAGCAATTCCAAGGGATTAATAGTAATGTTAGAACATTTCACTTACTTACAAGTGAAAAAATAGATTATAAAGAGATTCAAAATAAGAAAATTATTACGGATAGCCAAAATTTAATGAAGGATAGTGAAAAAAATTATTTTCATGTTCCAATATTTTACCCTGAACTTGATCTTGGTGATAGCGATTCGGAGTCACTGATGAAAATATTTTGTAAAATTTCTAATGCCATAGATGATAAAACTTTACAATTACTTGTTCAAAGAGTAATAGAAGATGATCAGGTTGGCCTAATACTTGAAATAAATAATCCAGAACGTCTGAAAAGAGTTAAATTTTTACAAACACTATTAATTGAAGAATATTTTGGGATTGATTTAAATTCTTCAGATTACCAAAAAGTTCATAGTTATATTGTTGCTCAGAAAATGAAAAAGCTATTTAAAAAAGACATTGATTCCGTAAAAGAAATACAAAAAACTGCAAAATGGACAAGTTACGTCAGAGCAGTAAATGCAAATTTGCGAATTCAATACGTCAACCATTTAGAGAATGAGGAACTGAGAGCTTTGATTAAAAATAGCAGAATCTATTTGGATTTTGATGAAAATTATAGTATATTACGCCATTCAATTGCGGTAAGTAGTGGAATTCCTATTTTATCAATTCATGAGAGTGAATTAATAAGTGAAGGAAAGAATGGTTTTTTATTAGAACTTGAAACAATCAATGATAAATTAATAAGTTATGTCGACTATTTTATCTGCGAATTAAGAAAATGGAATGAAGCTTTGGTTGAGAGCATTGATATTATCGAACAATATAATTCTGAAACTATAATGATGAAATGGAGAGAAATATTCCAATCGTATGAAAAATGAAATTATTCAATTTGGTGGAACAAAATTAAATTTTCCTAAAGAGGTACTTGATAAATACAACTATAACATATTAGCAGGAAATTATAATTTTATTTCAGATGTAGAGAATTTAGAAATTTTTATTGAAAATAAATTCAACAAGAAAAAATCGCGTAATATCTATATCTTTGGAAAAGATGCCACTCTTCTTTTCAATTTCCCAAAACTTTTAGAACAATTCCCAGCCTACCAAATTCTCTTTGATTCTAATAGTTCTCTTCCAGAAATCCAAAAAAACATTTTAAAATCAAAATTTGGTAAACCTGTTAATTTGGATAATGGAAAAGAACTTAAAAAGATTATTGAATTCGTTATGCAATCATCAATAAAGCAATATGGGTATAAGTTAGATATGTCCTACGTTGAGATAAGAGAACAATTTAGGGATAAAACAGTAAAGAAAGGGAATAGTCATTTTGAAATTTTAGGAGATTTTGGACAAAAAATGAATCAGATAGTTAGTTGGAAAATGCACCCTTTTGGTATTGAGGGTAATACAACCCTAACTTTTACCCCTGAAATTAAAGTTGTTTCTGGGAATGTGGTCTTAGAATTTCAAGTTTTTCTAATTGATCAAGCTACTAATAGCATTATAGAAGTTATAAAGGGTAGTCCAGAAGAGTTTATGAATCAAAAAAAGCTTATTATCAATTCTACTGATACTAATAAATTAGTGAGTGTCTCCCTCTGCGCTTCAGGAGGAGAGGGAAAACTGGAGATTGGACAGATTCATTTTAGAAGTTACGTTTCAGAAGAGAGTATCATGATTCAAAATGGGAAGCGAATCATTGATTATCAGAGGCGAAACGAGGAACTACTCTATTATTTTCATCCTGGCGATTTAAAACCCCCTTTGTCAGTATATTTTTCTGGATATAGGTCTGCCGAAGGATTCGAAGGAAGAGGCATGATGTCTCGAATGGGAAGTCCGTTCATTCTGATAGCTGATCCTCGATTGGAAGGAGGCAACTTTTATATTGGGAGTGTTGAATTAGAAGAAGGAATCATAGATATTATTAATGAAAAGCTGAAATGGTTAGGCTTTACAAATCGGGAACTTATTTTGTCAGGTCTATCTATGGGGACTTTTGCCGCACTTTATTACTCAGCAGATTTAGAACCAGCAGCAGTGATTGTGGGTAAACCTTTAACAAATATAGGATTAATTGCTGAAAATGAAAGAATTAACCGACCAGAAATATGGGGCACTTCTCTGGATATGATAATGCACTTTGGAAATGCCTCTAATCATAATGTAGCTAACCAGCTGAATGATAAATTTTGGACTAAGTTTAAAAATGGGAAATACCAAAATACGACTTTTGCTATAGCATATATGAAAAATGATGATTATGATGGGGAAGCTTTTTATCAGATAGCAACTTATCTCCGTACTCTCTCTCCTCAACCTGTTCTACTATATAAAGGATTAATAGGAAGGCATAATGACAATAGCGTAGAGATTAATACATGGTTTATTAAACAATATCGGAATATCTTATGGGATAAATTTCTAAGAAGAATTGATTATCACTTATAAAGTATTCACTATGATTGGAATGAAGGTAAAATTTTGAAACAAATTTCAATAATAAAATGGGGAAATAGTTATTCGGGTACCTATTCATATGGATCGGAGATAATAATAGCAAAAGAAAATGTAAAGTTTTCCTCACCAATGATGCCTGTAGGAGCAAAGATTAAGACATGGAATTCTGCAGGTAATTATTCGAATGACCGAATTTCTCCTACTTTACCACTATTATTGGCCAATAGTACTTATAAAATTGAATTATATATTGAAAAAAATAATAAGAACAATGTCCAGACAATAATAGAATTTTATGATAAGTCAAATCAGAAAATTGGTATAGAGTATTTTGATGGTCTAAGTCTAGTATTTACGTATCCAGCAGAAGCAGTTAGCTATACAGTTAATTTAATCAATCACCAACACGAGTTAATAGTATTTAGTTTTATGACTATTTCTGAAATAGAGGAGTGGGAAACTGTAGAATTATCCAAAAATTATGAGGGAAATTTTTTTAGAATATTATCATCCTTAAGCGAGAAAGAAGAGATAGAAGTCATGATTAGTCCACTTGATAAAGTGACTACTATTTTAACTCCTAGACATAAATCAAGTGAGCTATGTCTCTTGATTAATGAGAAGGAAGAAACCTTTATATATTTGATTTTAGAACTTTTAGAAATTATCAGAAATCAAAAAAAAATGGTTATTATTTCATACGGAGAATATATTGCAAGTATTCCTGATTTCTACCAAAATTTATCAGATATTTTGAGAAAATTTTGCCCGAATGTAAAAATCATTAATTCCATTAGTGTAAAGGATGATAGTGATGAAACTTCTCTAAAACGTTTTAGAGAAGTTAGAAAATATAGCAATATAATACTGCAAATGTTGCAGAGGAAGGAACAAATTGATCAGATATAAAGAGAATATACCCCAAAATAATTAGGAGAAAATGAAGTATGAATTTTTTTATAAATAAAGCTATGGGAATTGGTAATTCAGGAGTTGAGCATGCTCAATTTTATAGAGCACAACTTTTTGATAATTTAGGTATTCCTTATAAATATATTTTTACAGAATTAGTTAAAGAACTAAAAGAAGCTATGGAGCATTGGGAAATATCTTCGGAAAAAGTAATTGATATTTGGGAGTTTTTCACCTTTGGACCAGAGGTAGCTAGGTCAGGATTAATAAGAAAAGCAGAGCGTCAAGATCAAATTATTAAGGATTTTTCTAATACTCACCGCATTGTTCATACGGTGACCTCTTCAGGATTATTGATTAAAGAGCACATTGAAAAGTCTCCGAATCCAAAGAATAATGAATTTTTATTAGTTTCTCGTTATAAAATTGAAATTTTTGATTTTTTAACCGGAGAGCGAAAAATAATGTTCAATGAATTTAAGCATCCTCGAAGGGGAAGAATATTAGAAAATATCCATATCTATGATTTTGAAGGGGAGCATTTATTTTTTAGAAATGAGATTTTATTTCAGCGTTATTTTTTTGAATGTCTCTCTAAAATTTTCCTGGATAAAAATACTTTTATTTTAGATCGAGGAGAAGAGCCGGAAGTAGCCCTTTTTAATCATCAATTTTTAAATCAAAATATTATAGAAGTAATTCATGCGGATCACTTAGGAGATAGGGCTGTGGCAAAAGATCCTTTATGGAATAATTATTATGAGTATCTTTTAACTCATATTGATCAAGCAGATAAAATAATTGTATCAACTGATTTACAAAGAGAAGATTTCATAAAAGATTTCCCAGGGGTGGAAGACAAATTTGTTACTATTCCTGTTGGGGGAATTCGAGACAAAAGAAAGTCATCGAGTGATTCATCAAATACAGAAAGACCTTTAAAATTTATGACTGCTTCCAGGTTAGCAAGTGAAAAGCATATTGATTTAGCAATTCGTGCATTTTCTGAGATTCATGGAGAGTACCCTGAAATAATTTTTGATATATATGGTCAAGGCGTAGAAGAAGCGAAACTCCAAAAAGTTATTAATGAGCTTGAAGCTAACGACTATATTCATCTTAAAGGACACTCTAATAATTTAGAAGACATTTATAAACAATATGACGCCTTCATATCCGCTTCATATTCAGAAGGATTTGGATTGACATATATTGAAGCTTTGAATGCTGGACTTCCTATTATAACGTTTAAAGCTCGTTTTGGAGCGCTTGAACTTATAACAGATGGAGTAAATGGCTACTTAAAAGATTTTAAGAGAGGGGATGAGAGCTTTAATGTTGCTCAGTTAAAGCAAGGGATTTATCAAATGATCAAAGGCAATTATGTGGAATTAAAACGAGATACGATTGAATCTGTAGAGAAATATCAAGATTCTGTTATCGGAAACAAATGGAAGCAGGTATTAGATGAATTATGAATTAGTCACACTTATTAGGAGAGGAAATCCCGAATGGGAAGGAATCGCTGAAAGATTACATTGTGAAGCTGAAAAATTAATAAGTGTTTTGCCTAGTCCAGAATTTTCAAAGTCTATAGAAGATTTAAAGATCGAAGGAATCAATCTTTTTGATTACTTAACCAGAAGAAGTTATGACTTATCACAGTCCCTATTTTTTAACAGAGCGCCAGTTCCAAGTTTTTCTGAAATTTTTATGAATGAAGATTACTCTATTTCAATCATTCATGAAGGTCAAGAGATTGGAATAATGGAATTATTTCAAAATACAAGACGACTTGTTAAAAATATACAATACCTTCATGAAAATGGAGAGAAGGACTATATTGAAGAATATGCCATTGATGGTAAGATTTTTAGTGAAATTTTTTATTTTAATAATCTTCCTCAAGAAATTCATTTTTATAATGACAAAAAAATCCCAGTAATTAGTTATTTCTTTTATGAAGGGAGATTGGAGTACGTCAGTTTGAATGATCAACGCACGGGAGAAGTAAAAGAAGGTTTCAAATCTCTAGATTCTTTTATCTCTGAGCAAGTAGCAAAAATAATCACTTCAATAGATCAGGTGAGAATTTCTTTCTTAGGCCTAGAATTAACTGCACTATCTAAAACTAATTCTCATAATATTCTTCGCCTAAATGAATCTCCTTTTGATGAAAATGGAGAAGTTAAAGGTAATTTATTAGCAATTCTTACAAATAAAATTGACTATATTCAAGAAGTTGAAGTGTCTTTGGAAACGAAGCAGTCATTAATTAAAAAAGGAGTACCTGTTTCAAAAGTCAAAGTTATAAGAGAAAGAAAAAAAGAATATGAAAGCTAAGAAAGCACAGGATCTAGTAAATTCTTCTTCAAGTATTAATAAGTCAAGAGACCATTTATCTACTCCTCATTTCAAAAAAAATAGTCAATTGGATGATGAGATAGAACAAATGTTTCAAGAGGAAAGTGATATGGTCATAAATGATGCAGAAGAAAAAGGCTACGGTAAATTTATTATTATCCTTATAGCCATTATGATGACTTTGGTTATTCTGTTATCTTTTATTTATAAAATTTTATAAGAATAAGACATCAAATATGATTAAAGTAATCTGATAAAGAGGAGAAATAATGCAAAGATGGGTAGTTAATATTATACAGGCCGAATCTAGGGATGCAGTTACTAAACCCAAAAGTGATATTACGAAAATAGCACAGCAGTTAGGATATGAAAAAATTAGTATCCGAATGCAAGATACACGAATAATGTCGGATGAAATTCTGGACGCATTACTAAATGGGGTATTATCTGAAATTGAAAATGGAGATGTTATTCTTTATCAATTCCCTACGCTATTGGGAGTTAGATTTGAGGAAACATTTATGGATAAGCTTAAAACTATTGGAGCTAAGGTAATTGTGCTTATGCATGATTCAGAGTGGTTAAGGGGTTTTTTCCCAAATGAAAACATCTTTTTAAACAATGCAGATGTGGTTATAGGTCATGGGGCAAAGATGAATGATGCGCTTAGAGAATATGGTGTGCAAACAAAAATAATTTGTAAAGAACTTTTTGACTATCTCCATACGGATACTTTGCCAATTAATAGTGAAATTGAGAAAAAAGTAACTATTGCTGGTAATTTAGATAAATCGATTTTTATAGAAAACTGGCCAATGAATATGCCAGAACTACATGCTTTTGGGCGTAAAACAAAGGAAATATTTGGTGTCAATGTAATATATCATGGTTCGTTTAGCTCTCAAGATTTACTAAAAAATATTTCAGGAGATTCTTTTGGTATTGCATGGGATGATAATCTTCCAGGAGGTGGGGACTATCAAGGGTATACAAGGTTTAATAGTCCTCATAAAGTTTCATTATATCTTAGTCTGGGGATGCCGGTAATTGTTTGGGAAGAAGCAGCCATTGCTCATTTTATTGATTCACATCATCTTGGATTTACGATAAGTGACCCTTATGAAATAAGGGAAAAGCTCGATAAAATGAGTGATAATCAACTACAACTGTTTAAGTCAAATGCTAGAAATATGGCTAATATTTTGAGAAATGGTGGATTCACACGAGATGCAGTAATTAAAGCAGAATCAATTATTTTCGGAGTTGATGGCCAGTAGACAGGGTGAACCGAAGTTATATTTCTTTTAAGGGGGCAAAATAATGGAAATTACAAATGTTACTTTTATTGGAGATGTAAAAGTTTGGGCACCTTTCTTTATGTTGCTTTTTGAATCGGTTAATAAAAGAGGCCCCTGAAAATTAGAATAATTTATTGCTAAGAATAAAAAATATATTTATAAATAGGAAAATAAGAATGAATTTAAAAAATAAAAATAAATCTCTAATAGTCTCGGAGCCAAAATTACGTTACCGGATGTATAAGAGTAAGAAACGTTGGATGTATGCAGCACTTTCCACTGTTAGTGTTTTAGGTGGTGGAACAGTGGCCGGAGTTGCGGTAGCTACTCAAACTGAGTCAGTATCAGCAAATACTTCAGGGGCGACGATTCCGGCGGCAAAGGCGCTCGCAACCACTGCGGGGAGTACAATAAATAAAGTCGCAACTGATCCGGATATTAATAGAGGAGATTTTGAGACAGGGCTTAATACTACCCCTTCATCACCCACATCAGTTACTGTTGCAACTCCAGATCAAGTTCTAAATGACGCAACTTATAAATCTACGGCGATTACAAATGGTACATATGCAAATGTAACAACATATGCACAATTACAAAGTGCTTGGGCAAATGCCAATATTACCTATATTGATATTACTGCTAATGTTACTTATCCTACTTCCGGTGGGACAGCTATGACTAACCGGGCAAATGGTGCAAGTGTTATTGTACAAGGAAATAACAATACGGTAGATCTTGGAACACAAAGTTTTGACTGGGCAAATATTACAACTTCAACCACTTTTACTTTGAGTAATATGGTAGCACAACAAGGGTTTGCTGCAAACGATGGGAACGGCTACTCACTTATTAGTCCTTCTGGTGCCACTCAGTTAACAGCAAATGTAAACAATCTGACACTGACAAAGAGCACTTTAAATGGAAATAACCCAATCCATTTAATGTATGGAGTTGGTTCAAAATTAGTTTTCTCTGGTACAAATACATTTAATATTTCAAATGAGGTAACGCGTTCGGTTGGTAGTATTAATTTTGCGAATAATTCGAGCGTGGTCCTAAATCGTACATCAAATGATATCCGATTTTCGGAGTTCTATTTTGAAACTGTTGCGTCATCTAGCAGTGTAGGTTACGGAAATACTATTACAATGGGAGATGGCTCTTCTAATACTGCTAATACTTACAATGGGCAGTCTGCTAACTATCCGG
This sequence comes from Lactococcus sp. S47, assembly GCF_016517475.1. Taxonomy (NCBI): domain Bacteria; kingdom Bacillati; phylum Bacillota; class Bacilli; order Lactobacillales; family Streptococcaceae; genus Lactococcus; species Lactococcus sp. S47. Next base: position 1,667 of record NZ_JACVUB010000006.1, on the reverse strand, counting down.
CCGCTTATTTGTACTTTAATGGAATTACAGCGGGTGATAATGTTCAATGGTCGCAAACAGGTTTCCAGTACTTTATTAATGGACAACAGGGAGCTGCAGCTACAGCAAAATATACTTTTGGACAAAATTTTAACCTCTCGATACCTAAATCAACTCAACCAGGGGCTATTCGAGTACAAGGGACTCAAAGCGTACTCTTTAATGCTGCTACAACGTTAGACATCAATCAGTGGGCTAATGGAGCAGTTATACAGACAAATAGTGCTGGTTCAAGTGTTACCTTTATTTCTCCTAAATCATTGCATATGGCTGTTGATACTGCTACAGGTACTCCAAGTACAGGGCCACTCGTAAGTGGGGCTGGGAAATTTACGATGAATAATTCCAGTATTAACACATGGCAAGGAACCAATGCTAGCCCAGCAACACCTGATGCAACAGGTACATTTGGTAATTTAACTGTTCAAAATGGAACAACTTCGGTTACTGGTGGTACTGCAACATCTAGTATTATTAATACTAGCACACGAGAGCTGCAAACTAATGCTCTACCTGTTGGAGATATAAAAATTAATTATGTCAATCAAAATGGAGATACTGTAGGTACTACGAGTGTTCCGTTAAGTGATGACTCAAATTATATCGGTCAAAACATTAGTCTAGTTAACACAACTTATGCGGTTGACAATATGCCTTCAGGTTATATGTGGGCTTTAGGAGGAAGTACTGATAATCAGATTTATTCAGGTGCACCTACAGGAACTAACGGGCAACCTGGAGGTGACCCAACAAGTTCTATAGATAACGGAGATCAGTACGGGCAAGCGAACTACGCCAATGTTCCTATGACGGGCGAAACTTACACATATAATATCTATGTTTATGGTCAATCAAACCCTAATATTTCATATACATATGTAGACGCTCAAACTGGATTAGCAGTTGCAACTGACTCAGGAAATGTTGGAAGCGAAATGGCAGGTACAACTAATGTCCCAGCTAATGTAGGAAACACGATTGATTGGAGCAGCAATCTTTATACTCAAACCAATGTACCAACTGGATATGTATACATTCAGCCCGGATCTGATATGCTTCCAACAAATACAAACCAACCTACAACTACTGTAGTCACAGATACAACATCAACAACAAATGTATCAATTTACGTTTATAGTCCTGAGGGAAGTACTTCTATGTCAACGAGTACTTCTACATCAACAAGTTCATCAATAAGTACTTCAACTTCACTGAGTACGAGTGTATCAATAAGTGACTCTTTAAATAGTAATACAACATCAGAAAGTATTAGCCAATCAATAAGCACTTCTATCTCATCAAGTAGTTCATTATCAGATTCAATCAGTGATTCCGATTCAATGAGCACTAGCATTAGTGATTCAAGCTCACTATCAGATTCCATTAGTGGTTCAACTTCAATTAGTGATTCAGACTCAATGAGTGAAAGCATCAGTGATTCAGGTTCATTATCAAATTCCATTAGTGATTCCGATTCAATGAGTAATAGCATTAGTGATTCAAGTTCATTATCAATTTCAATCAGTGATTCAGACTCAATGAGTGAAAGCATCAGTGATTCAAGTTCATTATCAATTTCAATCAGTGACTCAAACTCATTAAGTGATTCAGATTCATTGTCTACGTCA